>CADBRO010000149.1 GCA_902797075.1 uncultured Lachnospiraceae bacterium | reverse complement strand
GCCCTCCTGCAGAAAAGGAGACGGACTCGGGATCAGCACGAATCCGAAGGACGCCGCCCGCGCCCTCATGGATCTTTACCTTGATCCTGAGGTTTCCGCCGTTATCTCGGTAGGAGGCGGCGAGCTGATGGATGAGACCATTTCCTTCATTGATTTTGACAGGCTGAAGGAAGCGCCGCCGAAATGGTACATGGGGTATTCGGATAATACGAACTTCCTCTATCCCATGGCGACCCGCGCAGGCGTCGCCGGGATTTACGGACCCTGTGCGACCGGCTTCGGAAAGCCCTGGGAGAAACCGGAGGAGGACGCCTTCGGCATTCTTGAGGGAACCGTAAAAACCATCAGCGGTTACGAGCTTTTCGAGCTCCCGTGGGACGGAGACAGCGTAAGGAAAGCGGATCCTCTGGCAAAATATGTATTATCCGAGAAGAAGGTCTTAAGGACGATGGTTCCGTCGGAAGCGGGCCTTCGTGAAGCGGACGCCGGCGAGCAGGTGGAATTTAAGGGAAAGATCCTCGGAGGCTGTCTCGATATTCTGATTAATCTGTCAGGGACAAAATACGGCAGTCCGTTTATTGCGGGCGAGGAAGACGCCGAAGTCATCTGGCTTATCGAGGCCTGTGATTTAAGTCCGATGTCAATCAGGCGAAGCCTCTGGAGTCTCCGCAACCAGGGATGGTTCGAACATGCTTCCGGATTCATCATCGGAAGGCCGCTGGCCGCATTCCGTGAGGATATGATGGGCGTCAACCAGTATAATGCGGTAACGGACATGCTCGGAGATTTTGGAGTTCCCATTATCATGGATGCCGACGTCGGGCATGTATCGCCGATGATGCCTCTTGTGATCGGTGCTGATGCCGCCGTGACCTGCCGCGGCAACGAGATCACGATTAGAATGGAGATTTAACGCAGAATACGTTTATGAGGATAAAGAGATTCTTTTTAAAACTGATTACGGTGCTTCTGGCAGTCGTTTTTGCGGCCGTCGCTTTTGTTCTGTGCATTTATGTCCTCTGGTACGTGTTTGACCGTCCGGTAGTTGTGTTTGAGGAGACAGAAATCAGCGTGGAAGTCGGCTCGCAATTTGATCCGGAGTCCCTGCTTTCAGTGCACAGGAACATCCCCGACGATCATATTTCCGTCGATGCAGAAGAACTGGATCTTTCGCGCCCCGGAGATTATGAAGTCGTATTTTCGATCGACGCGTTTCCGATCGGCAAGCAGCTTCTGGCGAAAGCAGGTATGGCGTTTATTTCGCCGGACGTGCAGCAGCAGAGCGTGATTGTACACGTAACGGACAGCGAAGCGCCGGTACTGAAAACCGTAAAGAGTCCATACAAGGTCAAGAAGGGAGATACGCTCAAGGTGGACGACCTCGTTAAATCGGTCAGCGATTCAACGGAGGTAACCGTCACATTTAAGGACGGAAGCACGAAGATGAAGTGTGACGTCGAGGGCGAACAGACGGTCACTGTATGTGCAGCCGACGAAGGCGGAAACGTAACGTCTGTTGATGTGACATTAAGTATCGAGGGTGTGGACGTAACCCCGCCGGTTATCAGCGGAGCGGATGATCTGATTCTGGCAGTTAATGAGCGCAGCAGCATTGATCTGATGGAAGGAATTACTGCCCGGGACAACAAGGACGGCGATGTGGAGGTATGGATCGAGTCCGGAGGTCCTCCGGATCTGGACCACGCTGATTCAGGCGTGATTGTGTACAGGGCGGATGACAAAGCCGGAAATGAAAGCCGCGTCACGAGGACGATCGCCGTCTATGATAAGGTGGCGGGAGAGGGAGAAAACCGCTTCGGGCTTTTGTGGGATATCACCGGGATTGAGAACCAGCCGTATCTGGTTGCCGTCAACCGGATCAGAAATGTCGTTACCGTATACGGAAAAGGGGCGTCGGGTAATTATGACACGCCGGTCCGCTCATTTATCTGCAGTGTCGGAAGCGCAACTCCGGACGGCTATTTTAAGACACAGGAGAGATACCGCTGGCACGCTCTCTGGGAGGATTCCTTCGGCCAGTACGCCACGAGAATTACCGGACATATCCTGTTCCACTCGGTGCCGTACGAGGTCAATGAAGATCCTTCATCTCTGGAATACGAGGAGTACAACAAACTCGGCACATCTGCGTCTCTCGGCTGCGTGCGCATGACAGTCGAGGACTGTAAGTGGATCTATGAAAATTGTCCTGAAGGCTTCGTGTGCGTAATCTTCGATGACGACCTGAGCAACGGACCGCTGGGGAAACCGAAGGCACAGGAAATCGACGATTCGGATGTTGAAAAGAGGGGATGGGATCCGACCGATCCGGATCCGAACAATCCCTGGCTGAAATAAGATTATTTCCAGGAGTATAATATGGCTTCAAAAAAAAGAAGACGCAGAAAAAAGAGTGCAGCTCAGAAAGCATTGAGAATTCTTCTTATCGTCTGCATTGCTGCTCTTGCGGCGGCATACGGCGCCGGATGCTATCTGATGCGCGGGCGTTTTCTGCCTCAGACTTATGTAAACGGCGTTGACTACAGCGAGATGACAGCTGAAGAGGCGGAGCAGAAATTCAGAAAGGCCTATGAGGGAAGAACGCTCGATATTACCGAGCGCGGCGGAAACGTCGAGACAATCAGCTACGACGATATCGGATACAAAATCACGACGGACGATTCCTTCCGGCAGCTGATCGATTCGCAGAATTACTTCGCATGGCCGCTGACCTATATCGAAAAGACGAGAATCACGACGCGCGAGGGCTTCGAGTACAGTGAGTCGATGCTTAAGGATGTTTTAAGGGAACTCGACGCGGTGAGCGGCGACGCCGTAACTCTTCCGACGGATGCGCAGATTGTGAAGACGGATACGGGCTACGTAATCCAGCCTGAGACCGAGGGGAACAGGGTTCTTTTCAAGGAGCTTGTCCCGGTTGTTGAAAATGCGGTCAACAACGGCGCGACCGAGCTGAATATCGAGGAAGCCGGCTGCTATATGAAGCCGAAGATTTATTCTGACGACGAGCAGCTGAACGAGCGTTTCAGCAAGATTGACAAGGTTCAGAATGCCGAGATAACGCTCGCTATGGAAGGCAACGTCTATGTCAAGCTGGCCCGGAACGTGTTTCTTCCGTGGCTCAACTATGACAACGGAACGCTTACGATCGACGACACAGCGGTTACAAATTATACCGCCGGTCTTGCGGAGCAGTACGATACGTATATGCACAAGAGACAGTTTGTTACCTATGAGGGCGACACGATTGAAGTAGGCGGAGGGAATTACGACAATTACGGTTATCAGCTGAACCGTGAGACCAGTGCGGAAATCATAAGGAACGCCGTCCTTTCGGGTGTTACCCAGACGGTTGCCCTGGACTGGAGCATGTATGGCCGGACCCGTGACGAAAGCGGCAGCGACTTCGGGAACACCTATATCGAGATCAGTCTGGACCAGCAGCACATGTGGTTCTACAAGGACGGTCAGCTGTTCCTCGATACCAGCGTTGTTACCGGAACGGCAACGCCTTCAAGAGCGACGCCGACGGGGTGCTTCCAGGTTCTTCAGACGCTGAAGGATCACACCATGCGGGGAAGCTACGGCGAGTCATTTGCCAATTATGTTATCGCAATCATGACAAACGGAATCGCGATTCATGACAGCTCGTGGCGTGAAGATTACGGCGGTGACATCTGGCTCTATTCCGGAAGCCACGGATGCGTCAATACGCCTTACGAAGCCGTAAGCAGGATGTACGACGAGATGTTCTACGGCCTGCCGGTCATCATATATGACAGGAATAATACGGTGCCGGAGGTTCATAATGAGGCGTATACGGGCGGCGAGCACGAGACGAGCGACGATTACGACTATGATTACGACTACGATTATGACTATGATTATGAGAGCTATTACGACGAGGAGTGGGACTACGAGACGTATGAACCCGAGGTAGAAGAAACAACGGTTTATGACGACGAAGAGGCCTATGACGACGATTCTGATTATTAATGCTTTGGCGCACGCTGAAGCCGCAACGGGGAGCCCAGAGCTCCGGTAACATTCCGGGAGGTGTCTATGTCATCCTATAAGATCGAAACAAAATGCGTGCAGTCCGGTTATCGCCCGAAAAACGGCGAGCCCCGTCAGGTCCCGATCATTCAGAGCACTACGTTCAAGTACGATACGGGCGACGATATGGGGAAGCTGTTTGACCTTGAGGAATCAGGTTATTTCTACACGCGTCTTCAGAATCCGACCAACGATTATGTGGCGGCAAAGATTGCCGACATGGAGGGCGGAACCGCCGGTATGCTGACCTCTTCAGGCCAGGCGGCGAATTTCTTTTCGATCTTCAATATCGCCTCCCAGGGGGATCATATCGTCTCTTCCTCCTCGATCTACGGAGGAACCTTTAATCTGTTCAATGTAACGATGCGTAAAATGGGGATTGATTTCACGTTTGTCAGCCCGGACGCATCCGAGGAAGAGCTGGAAGCCGCATTCCGCCCTGAAACAAAGGCTGTTTTCGGCGAGACAATTGCGAATCCGGCGCTCACGGTCCTGGATATTGAGCGCTTTGCCGCAGCGGCACATGCCCATGGCGTACCGCTGATTGTCGACAATACCTTCCCGACGCCTGTTAACTGCAGGCCGATTGAGTGGGGTGCGGACATCGTCACTCATTCGACCACAAAGTATATGGACGGACACGGAGCGGGCGTCGGCGGCGCGATCGTCGATTCGGGCCGTTTCGACTGGATGGCCCATGCGGAGAAATTCCCCGGACTTACAACTCCCGACGACAGTTATCACGGGATTACGTATGCGGAGAAGTTCGGAATGGGCGGTGCATTTATCACGAAGGCAACGGCGCAGCTGATGCGGGACTTCGGATCCATTCAGAGCCCGCAGAACGCTTTTCTGCTGAATATGGGCCTTGAAAGCCTCCACTGCAGAATGAAGCAGCACTGCGCAAACGGTCTTGCTGTGGCGGAAGCGCTGTCAAAAAGCAGCAGGGTCGATTTCGTTAATTATCCGTCGCTTCCCACCGATCCATATTATAATCTTGCTAAGAAGTATCTTCCGGGCGGCTCCTGCGGCGTGGTATCCTTTGGTGTGAAGGGCGGAAGAAAAGACGCTGAGGAGTTCATGCGCAAATTAAAGATTTTCGCGATCGAGACCCACGTCGCGGACGCCAGAAGCTGCTGCCTCCATCCGGCCAGCACGACGCACCGTCAGCTGTCAGACCAGGAGCTTGCGGATGCAGGAGTGGCTGCCAATCTGGTAAGACTCAGCTGCGGGCTCGAGAATACGGAGGATCTGGTCGGGGACGTCCTTCAGGCACTCGGGTAACAAAGAAAACTTTGGGGGGAGTTAAAGATGGACCGGAATTTTCTTGATGGCGTATATGATGATTTTTTCGGGAAGACGAAAGACGCGGGATCGCCGTTTGCGGATGAAAATCCGGATGCAGATAGCAAAACCGGAGTAAATGGCGAAAAGCCGGAGGCTAAGCCCGAAGTAAAGCCGGAAATAAAGCCCGAAGTAAAGCCGGATACAACGGTAACTCCCGGCGCCGGGATGAGCTCACTTCCGGAGACGCAGGATTTATCCGGAGCCTTGACAGGCGGTCTCCCGGACACTGACGAGGCTCTCCGGTTTGCAAGGGAGGCTCTCGAAGAAGCCAAGAAGCTGTTTGAAGGTATCGGACAGGCCCAGAAGGATACCGGCGATTATCTCGATGAGTCGCTGGGGAAAATGGATGAAATCCGGTCGGAGGTCATGAAGGATTTCGGACTCGACAATACCGGGCTGCCGGAAAATCAGGATGAAAACCGGACCGGTGCCGCCGGCGAGACACAGCAGGCAGCGGAGACGCAGCCGCAAGAGAGCGAGCCGGAGGAGGACCCATTCGAAAAACTTGACAGTCTGATCGGACTTACCACCATCAAAAAGGACGTCAGGGAACTGATGGATTTTGTGAGCGTCCAGAAGATGCGGAATGAGGAGGGACTGAAATCCGTACCGGTTTCGCTTCATCTTGTGTTCACCGGAAATCCCGGAACCGGAAAGACGACGGTGGCGAGGATTATCGCAAAGCTGTATAAAAACATCGGAGTTCTCTCGAAGGGACAGCTTGTGGAAGTCGACCGGTCCGGTCTCGTGGCAGGCTATGTGGGACAGACGGCGCTGAAGACCCAGGATAAGATTGCCGAGGCAAGGGGCGGCGTTCTCTTTATCGACGAGGCGTATGCACTCGCGCAGAAGGACGACGCATTCGGCCAGGAAGCGATCGATACGATACTGAAAGCCATGGAAGACTACCGGGACGACTTCGTCGTCATCGTGGCAGGCTACACAAAACCCATGGAGAAGTTTATTAACAGCAATCCGGGACTTAAATCGAGGTTCAACAAATACATCGAATTCCCGGATTATACGGTCGACGAGCTTGAGCAGATCTTTGCGATGAACTGCAGCAAGTACGATTATCTGGTGGAAGAAGACGCAAAGAAGCATATCAGGGAACTGATTACGGCCGCCAAGCTTGAAAAGCAGGAAAACTTCGCCAATGCAAGAGAAGTGAGAAATCTTTTTGAAAAGGTGATCACTGCCCAGGCAAAACGTGTGAAAGGCATGGAAAATCCGAGTGCTGCAGATATGATGACGATCCGCATGGAAGACCTTCCGATATCTCCGGAAGAAATGGCGGACGCCGCAAGCGATCCGCAGGCGGATGAAATGATCGGAACGGAAAAAAATGAGTGAAGAAAAGCATTTGCATAATCATTCCCACACCCATGACCCGCAGGCGATGAAAAAAATCGTCAACAGGCTTTCAAGGTCCATAGGGCATCTTGAATCGGTCAGGAGAATGATTGAAGAGGGGCAGGACTGCGCGGACGTGCTGATTCAGCTAGCTGCCGTCAGGTCAGAGCTTGCAGGTGCAGGAAAAGAAATTCTGAAGGAACATCTGGAGCACTGCATCGTGGAAGCGGTCGCCCAGAATGACCTGGAGTCGGTTGAGAAGATGAATGAAGCGATCGACAGATTCATGAAATAGAACGGATATGGCCTTAAGAGCAAGGCGGACTCAGAATGTACGCTCTACATTGAGAGGTAGCTTATGAAAAAATGCAGACGTGCTGCGGCTGCTGTACTGGTTTTATTGATCGTTCTCGGGAACTTCCCGCAGATTCCGCTTCAGGCGGAAGAGTTTTTCACGGATGAATACAGTGACGTCTGGTTCGAAGAACCGGAGGAAAACGGCGAATATATGGCAGATACCGAAGAGGATCTGCCGTATATTGATTTTAGTGAGGATCCGGAAACTGACGCGGATGCGGAAGCGGAAGAGTTTCTGATCCCTGAGGTCGAAACGCCGGAGTTTTTTGATCCCGCCGGCGCTCAGGAGCCTTATTTTGCCGACGAGGAAGATCCGTATATAAGCGATGTGCCGGAGAATACCGGTGACATGGAGGAAGCCGGCGGCATTTTCCCTGAGAACGAAGACGAAGAAGAGAAAGAAACTCCGCATGAGGAGCCGGCTCTTCCCGAGAGGCTTCCGAAGGGAAGTATGTGGACCGGCTCGCTGACTGCCGGAGACGATGAGATTCCGACGCTGATTGGCGACGAACGGATGGTCACCACGGAGGCGGACAAGGATCTTCTTGAGGATCAGATTCTGATGGAAGCGGAAATCCTCTCCGATACGGAACCGGAAAATGGCGCTGTCCGGCAGGAGTCCGCTCCGGAAACAGCATATATATTTACGGAGGACGAGGAGGAGTATCTTTTATTTGGCGGCGAAGCGCAAAATGAGCCGATGGACGATACGGAAACAGACGGCACGGAGCTGTCCCTGACGGCACGGGATTCGGTCCTTCGAACGAATTACCTTCTTTCACAGCTTGCATCTGATGTAAGCAGCCTGCCCGAAGCCTACTCTCTTCCGGGGACAACGCCCGTCGTAAGTCAGGGAAGCATCAGCGCCTGCTGGGCGTACGCCGCTTCCGACGCGGCTCAGATCAGTCTTTTAAACCGCGGGATCGGCGACGGGAGTTATCTGTTTTCACCGGGACACCTTCTTTTTACGGCTTTTCACGGCGGAAGCGAGACGTGGAGTACGGATGGTCCCTCATGGAAATCTCTGGGCGGAACGCCGACGATCGCGGTCAGCACATACCTGCGCTGGTATGGTGCGGCCCCGGCAACTGAATTTCCCATGAGTACCGTGACTGCCTCCGGGTACTCTATGACGGATGAACAGATGCACGCGTCGCTGAGTCGTCTGACAGAGGCGGTGCGGCTTCCTTATCCGAACGGAGAGTCGGCGGGTATTACGCAGCCTCTCGCGGCGAGAATGGATGCGGTGGAGAAGATCCGCAGGGCTCTTTATGAAGGCAGCGCAGTCACGATTGACTTTAACATGAAAGGATATGACGCCGGGACGAACAGCATTTACAACAGCAGCTCCGGCATTAATCACGGCGCTGTCATCGTCGGATGGGACAATCAGCGCGTCACAGCAGCTAAAGAAACGGATGAAGAGGGAAACACGGTTTCGCTTCCCGGAGCATTTCTTGTAAAAAACAGTTACGGAAGCAGTTTCGGCGACGGCGGTTATATGTGGCTGTCCTACTATGACTGCTCGATGACGCGTCCGTTTATTCTCCGCTTCGAGGATACGGTATCAGGCGAACATGATTATGAAGACCTGTTTTCGTACGACGGGACCGGGTACCGGATGTGGATTCACTCAAGCACACCGAGGATATCCTGCGCCAACGTCTTCCATGCGGACCGCTACGAGCGGATCAAGGCGGTGGGAATCTATATTCCGGCAGGAGGATCCTTCAATGTTGAGGTGAGGACCAATCTTAAGAACGGCGATCCAAATACGGGGGTTGTCTCTGCAGCTGCCCAAGGATCCAGAGATTATTTCGGATTTTACACCATACCGCTTGACCGGGACGCCGCAATTATGAAGGACTCCGATTTCGCGGTGGTTGTCACGACGACGGCGGACGGCGAATCCTACGGTTACTTCGAGGGCCAGACGCATACCTATTCGAGCCATCTTGTTCAGATCACGGAATGCGGACCGGGAGAGACCTGGATGAGCACCGACGGGGGTGCGTTTAAGGACATTCTGAAACGTGATTTCCATGTAAAGGATGAAGAAACCAAGGCTCTTAAAACTGTGAGCGGAGCCTATTACGGAAACGCGTGCATAAAAGCATACGGAGTAAAAGCGTCCGAATATACGATTCTCGACGGCATTGATTACTCTCCGGTCTATGATTATCTCTATTTCCTCGGCACCGACGAAGCTTATGCAAAACAGTATGAGGGCGATCCGGAAGGTGCGCTGCGCTTTTTCAGAGACACCGGAATGAAGCAGATGCTGAAAGGCTGCGCGGATTTCGACGTCCGTTCCTATGTGTATGAATATCCTGAACTTCGGAGAAAATACGGGACTGACTGGAAGAAGTATTATCTGGATTATCTGTCGGAAGGCCTTGCGGCCGGAAGGCACGGAACCGGATGCAGCAAGATGAAAAGCCCGGTCACTGTGCTTTCGGGAACCGATTACTCCGCTGTATATGACTTCGAATTTTATCTGTCAAAATACAGCCAGGTCCGGAGTGATTACCGATACGACGATATGGGGGCCCTCAAGTATTTCGTCGGCACGGGAATGAAACTGAAGCATCAGGCATCCGCCGGCTTTAATGTGATCTCATATCTTTATGAATATGCATCTGTCCGAAGACAGTGCGGTACAGACTGGAAGAAGTATTACCTCAATTACATCAGTGAGGGAAAGAAAAAAGGGCGGCATGGAACCGGGTGCACTTCCATGAAGAATGCCGTCACGTCCTATGGCGGCGTTAACTACAAGGCGGTTTACGATTTCAATTACTACATGAACCGCTACAAACTTGTAAAGACGAAGTTCCGCTATGACGACTACGGTGCGCTTGTCCATTTTGTTACCTACGGAATCCCGCGGAAACAGATCGGATGCGCCGAGTTCAACGTCTCTTCCTACATCCGGGAGTATCCGGCTCTTCGGAGGCTTTACGGAACGAAATGGATCAGCTATTATCACAGCTACATCAAGTACGGTAAAAAGAGAGGGAGGCACGGAACCGGCTGTACGAAGATGGTCCGCCCGATTACAGTCTACAGAGGAAAGAATTATGCCCGGGAGTATGATTTCTTCTACTATATAAGCCATTACAAGGGCCTTAAGCAGCGCTTTGAATTTGACGATCTGGGAGCGCTCAGGCACTATCTGTCAATCGGCAGGAAATATCACCATAAGGGAAAAGCATGAGGAAGCGCGGCGGCGCTTCTTCATTTTCGTCCTGGTGAATTCTTTGTGACCTTGGGCATCATGACCTTGACAAATGTTCCAGAAATGGTATTATTTATGAGATATATTAGCACTCGATTAAGTGTAGTGCTAACAGGACCGCGGAAAACGCGGTGGGAATTATGCTAAAGGAGGGTACATAATGAGTAAGAAACTTGTTATTGCTTTTTATAATACAGTACTCCTCCCGGATGTGGAATACCGGCTGAGTATCGACGGGATCTCGGAAGAGGAGAAGGAAAGAATCAGGGAAGACGGCGGTGAAGCTCTTCTTCTGGCGCTTAAAGAACAGAAAAACAGAGAAGATATTGAAAATGACGACTTTTACCCGCTTGGTGTCGCAGCGGAGATTCTTGAGGTCAGCGAAGGACCGATGGGAACATTTCTTCACGCGAGAACGCGCGAGAAGGTCAGGGTTACTTCGATTTCCGCAGGAATGCCGGTGAGCGAGGCGGAATGCGAGCCTGTCGACGAGGTGATGGACATTACCTTCGCCGGTGAGAAGGAGCTCCTTGAAACACTGAAAAAGACGACGACAGAACTTGCGAGCCAGATCAGAGGCGGAGATTACGCAATTGAGTATATCCGCAAGCTGAAGACGGTCAATGAATTCGCGGCGGTCTTCTGCCAGTTTTTTGATATGACCGCAGAGGAGAAATACGCGCTGCTTGAGACGGATTCTTTCAAGGAACGCGGAAAACGGATCCATGAAGCTCTGATGCGCTTCAAGGGGACGGTGGATCTGCAGGTAGATCTTGCAAATGCGGACGACCCCGAGGGAATTGCTTACAAGAAGGCAGCGATTCATAAACAGATCGGCCTTCTCGAAAAAGAACTGAGGGAAATGGAGCCGGAGGAAGAAGAGGACGAGGATTCTTTCGAAAAGCGGATAGAGGCTGCAGGAATGCCCGACAACGTGCGGAAGGAAGTAGAGCGGGTTC
Organism: uncultured Lachnospiraceae bacterium; assembly: GCA_902797075.1. Lineage (GTDB taxonomy): Bacteria > Bacillota > Clostridia > Lachnospirales > Lachnospiraceae > Chordicoccus. The sequence goes on along the minus strand of CADBRO010000149.1, from coordinate 1,431 downwards.
TCCGCCGCTTCAATCAGGAGCCGTCCAACGGTCCCGAGTACAATTCGCTCTATAACTACCTTGACTTCGTGACATCCCTTGCGTGGCAGGTGGGCGAGCAGCAGCCGATCGACATCGAAAAGGCGAGAAAGATCATGGACCGGGATCACTACGGTCTGAAAAAGGTAAAGGAGAGAATCCTTCAGCATCTCGCGGTCATGTCGCTTGTGGAATCCAGGGACGGAACAAAGCAGAAGGGATCGATCCTGCTGCTCGTCGGAGCGCCCGGAACAGGCAAAACCAGTATGGGCAAGTCCGTGGCGGAAGCGCTCGGAAGAGAATATGTAAGGATCTCTCTCGGCGGTATCCGGGATGAGGCCGAGATCAGAGGACACCGGAGAACCTATATCGGAGCAATGGCCGGACGCATCATGGAAGGCATTAAGCGCTCCGGCGTCATGAATCCGGTTGTGGTTCTGGACGAGGTCGACAAGATAATGGCGAGCTTTAACGGCGATCCGTCTGCAGCTCTTCTCGAGGTCCTTGACCCGGAGCAGAATACGACGTTCGAGGATCATTACGTGGATCTTCCGTACGATCTCTCACACGTGTTCTTTATCTGTACCGCGAATACATGGGACACGATCCCGCAGCCGCTGCTTGACCGTATGGAAGTAATCGAGCTTCCCGGCTATACGCCGACGGAGCATTTCCATATCGCGAAGAATCATCTCGTGGCTCAGGCATTGAAGGAAACCGGGCTTACCAGGAAGGATATCCGCTTCACGGACGGGGCGCTTAAGAAGATTATTTCGGACTATACGATGGAAGCCGGCGTTCGCGGATTAAAGAAGCAGCTGATGACGGTGTGCAGAAAAGCGGCCGTCGGAATTGTGGAGGGGCAGAGCAGCGAAAACAGGGACTCCGGCGCCCCGGTTCCGGTTGTGATCCGCGAAAAGAACGTGGAGGAGTATCTCGGCAGGAAGAAGATCAATCACGACAAAATGCTGAAGGAAAATCCCGCGGGAGTCGTTACGGGTCTTGCATGGACGCAGGCCGGAGGGGAGATTCTTTTCGTGGAGTCGGTTGCCATGAACGGCAGCGGAAGGATTAACCTGACTGGACAGATCGGAGACGTGATGAAGGAATCCGCTGAAACCGCGGTAAGTCTTGTGAAAAGCACCTTTATCGACAGCGGCCTCAATTTCTCGGACAGGGATATTCACATCCACATCCCCGAGGGAGCGGTTCCGAAGGATGGACCCAGCGCCGGAATCACGATGTTTACGGCGGTGACGTCTCTTGTGACAGGAATCCCGGTAAATCCCGCCATCGCCATGACGGGCGAGATCTCGCTCCGCGGAGCTGTACTTCCGATCGGCGGTCTGCCCGAAAAGCTGATGGCTGCGGAGCGCGCGGGAATACGTACTGTGCTGATTCCGAAGGACAATG
>CADBRO010000148.1 GCA_902797075.1 uncultured Lachnospiraceae bacterium | reverse complement strand
TCCGCGCTCGTATCTCTGCTGATAGATCTTTCCTTCATGGAAAATGCGGACCTCCAGCCATTCAGACAGCGCATTTACGACAGAAGCTCCAACTCCGTGAAGTCCGCCGGATACCTTGTATCCGCCGCCGCCGAATTTGCCGCCCGCGTGAAGGATCGTAAAGACGACTTCAACCGCCGGTATCCCGGCCTGGTGATTGATTCCGACGGGGATTCCGCGCCCGTTGTCGTTGACCGTCACGGAATTATCCTTGTGAACCGTTACCTCGATGTGATCGCAGGTTCCGGCCAGAGCCTCGTCAACCGAATTATCGACAATCTCATAGACCAGATGGTGAAGACCCCGAAGAGAAGTGGACCCGATGTACATGCCGGGTCTTTTTCTGACAGCCTCAAGTCCTTTCAGAATCTGAATCTGATCGGCTCCGTATTCTGTATGCTCTTCAAAACTCATTTACGTACTCCCATCTATGATATGATTTCCGCTTTTCCTTTTTCCACGTGAAACACTCTGTCTGCCTTAAGCCTCTCCCGCACAGATTCATCCATACCGGTGCAGGTAATCAGAGTCTGCGTATTCTCGATGGAGGAAAGCAGTGCTTCCTGCCTGTCTCTGTCAAGTTCGGAGAGAACGTCGTCGAGAAGCAGAACCGGCATCTCGTGTTTTTCCGAAAGAACGGTACTGATCTCAGCCAGCTTCATGGAAAGGGCGGCAGTCCTTTGCTGCCCCTGAGAGCCGTAAGGCCGAAGATCCATTCCGTTCGCGTAAATAGCAAGATCGTCCCTGTGAGGGCCGATTGAAGTGGATTTGATCCGAAGATCGGTACTCCGCGCCTGAAAAAGACGATCCGCAAAATCCTCGCCGGAGACGTCCGGTTCATAGACGATCCGGAGCAATTCATTTCCACCAGTAAGCTGTGCGTGCTTTTCCGCTGCGATTTCGCAAAAACCACCGATAAACGACTTTCGCCTTTCGATGATCCGAAGTCCCGCCGAAATAAGCTGTTCATCCCACACGGACAGCTCGTCCGTCCGGTCGGAAGAACCCGCGAACATTTCCTTAAGGAGAGCATTTCTCTGATTAAGAGCTCTCATATAAAGTGTAAGATCCGAAAAATAAATCCTGTCTATGCCGCACAGAAGAAGATCAAGAAACCTTCGTCTTGCGGAAGGTCCGTTTTTGATGATTCCCAGATCCTCTGGAGAAAAAAACACAATACTTGCGATACCGTAGAGGTCCGACGCTTTTTTAAGGGGAATGCCGCCGACAGCGTAACCCTTTCCCCTTCCCTTTTTGAGGTGGACGTCGATTCTGTACTCATTTCCCCGGCGGTCGGCCGTCATCCGGATATGGCTTTCATCCTGCCCGATCCGGATCATATCCCGGTCCTTCGATCCGCGGTGGGATTTCGTCGTTCCCGCCAGATAGATCGCCTCCAGGATATTTGTCTTCCCCTGGGCGTTGCTGCCGAAAAAGATATTCGTCCCCGGATCAAGGGACACGGACAGCTCCTCGTAATTTCTGAAGTTGAGAAGATCCAGAGTTTTAACGAACAACTTTAATCTCCGTTCCCCGGAAAGACACCACGTCTCCCTCTCTCAGCTTTCTTCCTCTTCTTGTGTCAACTTCACCGTTGACGCACGCTTCGCCGGACTGGATCACTTCCTTCGCTTCGGCGCCATTTTCCACAAGATCCTCTGCCTTAAGCAGCTGGCCAAGCGTAATATATTCATCTCTAAGATGCAGTTCCTTCATCCGGCACCCTCCGTAAATACTGACAGTAAAGCGTACACTCGCAATTTCATAAGCCGCCCGTCTGACGGCTCCGGCGTAAGCGTCGCTGACCTTATCTCACAAAATTAACCGGAAGAATCAGATAGGTGTAATTCTCATCCTCGTCCCTGATAAAGCACGGAGCTTTGGGATTAATAAGATATAGCGACACTTCCTCGTCGTCGATCGCCTTTAAGGCGTCCATGAGGAATTTCGGATTAAATCCGATCGCAAGATCGCGTCCCTCTTTTACGATATCAAGCTCCTCATCCATGGAACCAAGCGGAGAATTGATCGACAGATTCATCTGCTGATCCTCGATATCGATGATAATCGGCTTTTTATCTCCCTCGCGGACAAACAAAGACGCGCGGTCCACGCAGCTTAAGAAGCCGCTCTTTCTGACCGTAAGCTTTGTCTCGTAATCCGTCGAGATCATCTGATCCACATTGAAATACTCGCCGTCGATCAGTCTCGATACGACTCTCGTTCCCGGAATCTCGAAAATAATATGATTCTTTGCGAAGTAAATGCTGACGATCTCATCCATCTCTCCAGGGAGAATGCGGCTGATATCATTCAGCGTCTTTCCCGGAACCACGACCCTTCTGTCCGCGTATTCTTCCGACAGTGCGACTCTTCTGATCGCGATCCTGTGGCCGTCGAGAGCGACGATTCTTAAAATGCTGCCCTTTACCTCAAAGAGCTCGCCGGTCATCAGCTTGTTGTTTTCATTTGCCGCAATCGAAAAGATCGTCTGATTGATCATATTCTTCAGCGTAAACTGGGAAACCGTGATGCAGTCCTCGCGTTCCACATTCGGAAGATCCGTAAATTCCTCGCCGCTTTTTCCGGCGATGGCGAATTTGGCCTTTCCGCTGGAAATCGTGATATTCAGATTTTCGTCTGAGATAAACGTCACGATCTCTTCCGGAAGCTTGCGGACGATATCGGAGAACATCTTCGCGTCAACGGCGATGATGCCGGATTTCTCGACCGTGCCGGTAAGCCTGGTCTTGATTCCCATTTCCATATCGTTTGCTGTAAGAAGAATTTCATTTCCGGAAGCTTCGATCAGGATGCATTCCAGTATATCCATCGTTGTATGTGAGGGGACCGCGCGGATCGCGATTCCTATTGCTGACTGAAGGTCTGTTTTTGCTGCGATAAATTTCATGGCTGACTCCTTATGATATTATTTAGAGAGATAATAAGAAGTATAAGTCTAAGGGGCTGTGGATTCGTGAATATCACGGACAATCCCTGATACAGAGCGGTTTTTCCGTATGGATAACCATGTGTCGGATCCATGTTTCAGGATGCGATCTGTGTGCGGAAAAAATCACTCGATTAAGGCGTACACATTAAGGGTCTCATTTTATCCACGTGGATAAGTAGTGTAAATGGCGCCTGTCAGCCCGCGCTCAGCTTCTTTCTCAGGATTTCGAGCGTATTTCTCGTCTGGGAGTTGCTCTTTATTTCATTTTCAATCCGCTTTACGGAGTTGATAACCGTAGTATGATCTCCCTTTCCCAGGGCTTTTGCGATCGTAAGCTGGGAGTCGTTCGTCATTTCCCTGCAGAGATACATCGCGATCATGCGCGGATAGACGTATTTCTTGTCTCTTCTCGGACTGCAGATATCGGGAACCGTGATTCCGAAATGCTCGGCCACGACCCGGACGATTTTCTCGGAAGTAATGACATATTCATCGCTCGGGGTGATCATGTCCTGGAGGATCTTTTCAGCGAGCTCCAGCGTTACGTCCTGCATCTCAAGAACAGCCTTGGCCCTGACCTTCGTCAGACATCCTTCAAGCTCACGGATATTGGATTTGATATTCTTCGCGATATAATCGAGAATCTCGTCGTCCAGCTTATATCCTTCCTGCTCCTGCTTTTTGCGGAGAATAGCCATCCTCGTCTCATAGTCGGGAGAAGAGATATCAGCGATCAGTCCCATCTCGAGACGGGAGCGGATTCGTTCCTCAAGGATGTTGAGGTCCTTCGGAGGCTTGTCCGAAGATACGACGATCTGCTTCTTCTGGCCGTACAGAGACTCAAAGGTGTGGAAAAACTCCTCCTGAGTGGATTCTTTTCCTATAATGAACTGGATATCGTCAATAAGAAGCACGTCGATATTCCGGTATTTCTCGCGGAATTTCGACATGGCGGAATTATTGCCGTTACGGATGGAATCGATCAGCTCATTCGTAAATACTTCCGAGGTGACGTAAAGAACCCTGGCTTCAGGGTTTTCCCGTAAGATAAAATGAGCGATGGAATGCATAAGATGCGTCTTCCCGAGACCCACGCCGGCATAGAGATACAGCGGATTGTAGATCTCACCCGGAGCTTCCGCGACTGCAAGCGAAGCAGCGTGGGCAAACTTGTTGTTTGAACCCACGACAAAAGAATCAAAAGTATAGCGCGGATCGAGATGGGCTTTTTCCATGAGATCCGCGTAGGAATCGTCAGAAGGCTGTTTTTCCGCAACCGCAGCTTCGGCCTTCGCCTGTGTCGTATAATGAATGCGGAGATTGATTCCTGTTTCCTTGAGAATCGCGTTTCGTATTGCGAGCGTATACTTTTTATTCAGTATATTGATGTGATTATCCGTCGGTACGATGAAGGTGACTCCCTCGTTGTCCGCAGAGTAAATCTCAATCGGCAATATCCATGTAGAAAAAGAGACGGCCGTCAGATCATTCTCGACCTTGATTCGGTCAAGGATCGCCGGCCAGCTTGTCTTTATAGAAGTCAGGTTGTCCATATATAAAGGTACCGTACAATTCTTTCATATATAATATGTATTTTTCGTTCTTTATTATAAGGGAAAACAGCGGTTTTTACAAGCTTATCGGGAATTTAGGATGACATAATACAGGACGGATAAACGGCGGTTTTAAAGGGGGTGTTGATAAGTTAAGGAATGGCTGTCAACAATTCATCACCTGTGAAAAACGCCGTAAGTATAAGGGCAGATGATACATAAAAATGAAACAGCCGCAAAGTTTTCCACACATTATCCACAAAATGTGGATAATATTACGTTAACCACGAACCTTGAGCGTTTCATTTACAATAATTAAATGTAAATCCTGTGCCGGAAAGATGCCCTCTTAAAGGCTTCATTTTAATAATAAAACTTGACAGAAGAAGATGCTTCAACTTATAATTGATAGGCAAATCTGATTTTTCGGGAAATAATAAGATCAGGGGAGAGGTGAAAGAAATGAGCAAGATGACATTTCAGCCGAAAAAGCTTTCCCACCAGAGAGTACACGGATTCCGTAAGAGAATGTCCACGAAGGGTGGAAGAAAAGTTTTAGCGGCAAGAAGAGCAAAGGGAAGAAAAGTACTTTCCGCGTGAAAAGAACGATAGACCACATGTTATATGTGGTCTACTTTTCATTTTATAACAAAAACGAGATTTATGACCGGATTAAAAAAGAACACAGACTTTGCCGCAGTTTACGGAAAGGGAAAGTCGAAAGCGGACCGGAATCTGGTTCTTTATTCGCTTCAAAATGAGCGGGAAGAAAGCCGGTTCGGAGTATCTGTCAGCAAAAAAGTCGGAAACAGTGTCGTGCGTCACAGAATCAAAAGAAGGCTGAAGGAAATCTACCGGCTGAACGAAGACCGGTTTGCCAAGGGAAAAGACTATGTTGTGATCGCAAGAGCTCACGCAGCGAACGCCGCTTACGAAGAGCTCCAGAATTCACTGACAGGACTGATGAACGTAATTCATTCGAATTAACGGTTACAATGATTAAGAAAATTATGATCGGATGTATCCGGTTTTATCAGAAGTACATCTCCCCGTACAAGGGATACAGATGTCCTTATATTCCAACCTGTTCACAATATGCCGTCGAGGCGATCGAAAAGCACGGCCCCCTGAAAGGAGGCCTTCTTGCTCTGTGGAGAATTCTGAGGTGCAACCCGTTTTCAAAGGGAGGGTATGACCCCGTCCCGTGATTCTCCATTTTAAAAATGTAATAAGCGCGGGTGGTCCCGCGACTGTAAAGGAGGAATAAAAGTGGCAATCGTTTTGACAAAGAGCAGTATGCCGATCATAAAATGGGTCGCTGAGCTGCTCGGACTGCTGATGAACGGAATTTACTTTGTTATCAGCAAAATTGGCATGCCGAACGTCGGCCTCGCCATTATCATCTTCACTATCATTCTTCTGATGGCCATGATGCCGCTGCAGATCAAGCAGCAGAGATTTTCAAAGCTTCAGACCGTCATGAAACCGGAACTCGACAAAATTCAGGCAAAGTACAAAGGCAAGAAAGATCAGGCTTCCCAGCAGAAAATGATGGATGAAACCAACGCGGTCTACGCAAAATACGGCGTATCCGCGGCAGGATCCTGTGTACAGCTCCTGATCCAGCTCCCCGTGCTGTTCGCCCTCTATCAGGTTATCTACAAGATTCCGGGCTACATCACGATCATCGGCAACAAGATCGCCGCAATCGCGTCCGACAGCGCCTTCGTATCTACACTTACGAAGTTTGTGACCGATCAGGACAATGCCATGCTGAAGCGCAATTTTGCGGGCGGCAGCACGGCGAACATCATCGATACGGTTTACGGCCTTTCCACGAAGCAGTGGGCGGCTCTGCAGGAAACTTCCGCAGGCCAGGCATTTGAGAGTACCTTAAACGGAATTCACGATTACGTAAGCCGCGCAACGAATTTCCTCGGCCTTTCCATTTCTGATACGCCGATGGATATTATCAGAACAGCATGGACGGAAAAGCCCGCCATGTGGGTCGCTCTTATCATCGGAGCAGCTCTTTTCCCGATTCTCGCCTGGTTTACCCAGTGGCTCAACTATAAGCTGATGCCGCAGCCGGATATGGGAAATAAGAAGGATGAGCAGCCGTCCGCTATGCAGTCCTCACTTCAGAGCATGAATACGGTCATGCCGGTCATGTCCGCGTTCTTCTGTCTCACGCTTCCGACCGGTGTCGGCATTTACTGGATTATGAGCGCTGTCATCCGTTCGGTTCAGCAGGTGATTGTCAACAAGAAGCTTGATAAGGAAAGCCCGGAGGATATCATCAAAGCTGCCCAGGAAAAGGCAAATAAAAAGAGGGCAAAACAGGGACTGCCGCCGCAGAAGATTACGGAGCAGGCGCATGTTTCGACCCGCAGCTTTGAAGCGGAATCCAAACGGATCGAGAACCTGAAGGAGCAGAACGCCGAAAAGACCCGCAAGCAGATTGCCGAGTCCACCGAGTATTACAAAAAGACGGCGAAGCCGGGATCCATCGCTTCCAAGGCGAACATGGTGAAGGCATTCGATGAGAAGAACGGTAACCGAAAGAAGAAATGAGGATAAACCATTATGGAATATAAAGAATTTACAGCGAAGACTGTAGATGAGGCGATTACGCAGGCCTGTGTCGAGTTCGGCGTGACCTCGGACCGTCTTGAATACGACGTTATACAGGAAGCAACCAGCGGATTCCTCGGCATCGGAAGCAAACCGGCCGTGATCAAGGCCCGCACCCGCCTGGAGGAAGAAATCCGCAAGGAACAGAAGGCGATCGAGGCAGCCGAAAAGGCAGATAAGGAATCCGTCGTATTTAAATCTCTTAATAAGAAGCCGGAAGAACAAAAGAGCCGCATTATCACAAACGACGAGATCGAAAAGAGAGCTGCAGCGGCAGCGGCAAAAGCAAGGACAGAGGCGCCCAGAAGTGAAGAAGCGGGCGAAAAGACCATCGAGACAAAGCATCGTGACCGTCACGAAGGAAGACGCGGCGGCCGCGGACGCGAAGACAGATTCGCAAGAAACGCTGCCCGTGAAAATGTTCCGCACCACGAGCCCTCCAAGCCGAAGCCGGAAAGAGTCGTCAAGGAGAGAACCGAAGAAGAAGCGGCTGAACTGAAGGCGGCGGCCGAGACATTTTTAAAGGATGTCTTCAAGTCCATGGATATCGAAGCGGAAATCGTCACAGAATACGATTTCACGGAAGGCGCGCTGAACTGCTCATTTGCCGGCGAGGAAATGGGTCTGCTGATCGGAAAGCGCGGACAGACGCTGGATTCTCTTCAGTATCTCACAAGCCTTGTGGTCAACAAGAACACCGACGACTACGTACGCGTTAAGCTCGATACGGAAGGATACCGCACACGCCGCGCGGATACGCTGAATAATCTCGCGAGAAACATCGCGTACAAGGTCAGAAAGACAAGGCGTCCGGTGTCGCTTGAGCCCATGAATCCGTATGAAAGAAGAATCATTCATTACGCGCTTCAGGGCAACAAGTACGTCGAGACCTATAGTGAAGGCGAAGAGCCGTACCGCCACGTCGTCGTGGCGCCGAAGTGGTGAACGACACAATCGCGGCCATCGCAAGTGGAATAACAGCTTCGGGCATCGGAATCATCCGGATTTCGGGGCCTGAAGCTTTTGCTGTTCTTAAGAGAATTTTTCGCCCGAAGAAGGCC
>CADBRO010000147.1 GCA_902797075.1 uncultured Lachnospiraceae bacterium | reverse complement strand
GCCTCATCCGGAAGCGCCGGCTCATGGAACGAAATCCAGTCGCTGATGCCGGCAAAGCTGTCATAGCGTCCGTCTGCGTAAGCTGCCATAAACGCGTCGCCGAGCGGCGCCTCCACCGGATTCACCGGGGTGTAGACCGGCAGTCCGGTCACATCGGCAAACACCTGCTTCCAGATCAGTGACCTCGAGCCTCCGCCCACCAGCACGATTTTATCAGGCCTCGTGCCAAGATCCATCGACTCCATGATATCCCGCAGGGAATACGCCACAGATTCAAGAAGCGCGTGATAGATATGGGCTCTTGTGTGTCCCAGGGTAAGTCCGAAGAATACGCCGGTCGCATTCTGATCCCAGATCGGCGTTCTCTCGCCCATGAAGTACGGCAGTATCACAAGCCCGCCGCTTCCGGCGCCGATCCCGGCGTCAATCACCTCATGCTCCACCGTGCTGTAGATCTCGCCGCTGTCTCCGCCGCAGAAGGTATTGACAAACCATCTGGGCAGCGCGCCTGCCGTGGAAGCCCCGCCGTAGGTGTAGCTGATCTCCGTCGGTTCAATCGCGTACGGCATGGAGATAATTCTTGAATCCTTCGAAAGTCCTTTATGTATAATCCCGAAATTCAAGCTGGTTCCGAGCACAGCCGCATTATCTCCCGGGTTCAGCGCGTTGGCACTTAGCATGGAGGAAATGCAGTCGATCGTTCCCACCAGCACCGGAACCGGTCTTTCAAGACCGAGACGCCCGGTATACTCTTCTGTCAGCATTCCGGCCTTTTCATAAGGAGCGCAGATCCTCTCCGGCATCCACTCATAGGGGATTCCCATCTCGCCGCACAGCTCCTTTGACCAGCAGTGGTTCTTATAGTCATAGACCCCGCCGAAATTTCCTGCCGAGCTGTAGTCCACCGCGAGCTCGCCTGTCATCTTGCAGACGATATAGGTATTCGCAGGAAGCACCCAGCGGATCTTCTCCCAGTTCTCCGGCTCATGGTTCTTCACCCAGAGAAGCTTGGTGTATCCGAAATACGAGTCTGTTCCGTTGTCGGTAATATCGAAAATGCGGTCCTCACCGATCGTCTGTCTGACCCACTCGCTTTCTTCATCCGCTCTCCGGTCCATCCAGATGAGCGCCGGACGGACGCTGTTCATCTCAGCGTCGCACATCGCGCCGGTGCCGCCGTAGAGAGCGCTGATGCAGATCACGGCAACCTCGCCCTTTCCTTTTACCCGGTCGACGCACTCCCTGATCGTACACTCAGCTCCGTCTCTCCAGAGCTCCGGATCCTGTTCCGCCCAGTTGTTATGCAGCTGCACAAGACCGTATCCCTTGGATGCCTCGGCGAGAACATTTCCCTTCTCGTCCACGGCAACAGCCTTCGTGCTTGATGTCCCTACGTCGCAGCCGATATAGATCTTCATAACGTTTTCCCTCATGCGGACAGTTCAGCGAGTGCCTTTTTGTACTCCTCTTCATTCGGCGTCTTTCCGTGCCAGACGACGACATTTTCCATGAAGGAGACGCCCTTGCCCTTGACCGTGTGAGCCAGGATAACGGAGGGCTTACCCTTCATCGCGCGTGCGTTGTCAAGCGCCTCGAAGATCTCGGGGAAGCTGTGACCGTCAATTTCCTGAACGTACCATCCGAAGCTCTCCCATTTCGCATGGATATCAAACATATCCTTGACCTTCTTCGTGGCTTCGTCGTTCTGAAGCCCGTTGACGTCGACGAATGCACAGATATTGTCAAGGTGATAGGCAGCAGCCGTGGCAGCCGCTTCCCAGATCTGGCCTTCGTTCTGCTCGCCATCGCCGACCATGCAGTAGACGCGTCCGGTATAGCCCTGATAGCGGTTTCCGAGCGCCATGCCGTTCGCAACCGAAAGTCCGATTCCGAGAGAACCTCCGGCAATCTCGATGCCCGGAGTTTTCTTGCAGGGATGTCCCTGAAGGAGTCCGTTCACTCTGCGGTAAGAATCAAACAATCTGTCTCTTTCAAAGCATCCGACGTCCGCGAGGTTTACATAAAG
>CADBRO010000146.1 GCA_902797075.1 uncultured Lachnospiraceae bacterium | reverse complement strand
TTCAGAAGCTCGCGGCACTCATTCGGCATGCCTGTTCCGACTACGAATACCTTACCCTTAAGGCCAAGCTCGTTGATCGCACGGGCAATACCCGGTGTGTCATCGGATGAGGATCCTGTGAAGCCTTTGATGTTCGGATTTGTCTTCAGATACTGCTTCGCAACTTCATAAGCGGTCTCTGCGGAGTTTTCGGATTCAAGTCTCTTCTCTTTTGCAAGCGTCATGTTCGGATAAGCTTCTTCCTGGCGGGCAACAGCACCGTCAGCCCATTCGTTGTGGGATGCGGATGTCAGATAACCGACCATTGTGATGTACTCGCCTTCTTCGCCCATAAGCTTTGCAAGCTCATCCATGATGAATGCGCCGTATCCTGCATTGTCGAAAGCTTCTACGTCGTAATCGCAGTTTTCAACGGAAGAACCTTCGTGGCAGATAACCTTGATGCCTTTTTCTCTTGCTTCCATAAGAACGTTTTCACAGGCTGCCGGATCGATCGGAACTACACAGATAGCATCCGGATTCTGGGAAACAACATCCTGAAGGATCTGAATCTGCTGAGCAGAGTCTGTATCGGACGGGCCTGTCATGTAAGCGTTGATACCTGTCTCTTCCGCAAAGCGCTTGATGCCCTCTTCCATTCTTACGAACCAACCGTTGGTATTGCCCTTTACGACTACAGCGATCGTGTAATCCTTTGCAGCTGCTTCATCAGCCATCGCGGTGAAGCTCATGCAGCTAATGGACATAACTGCTGCAGCACCAAGAGCAAGCACTTTCTTCAATGTCTTCTTCATGTGTTTTTCCTCCTGAAAAATGAATGTTGTCTGCCTTCCGGCGTATCTTGTGTTCACAGGCCCCGTGCCTGATGAATCCGTATTATGAACCGTACATCCCCGCGCGCATTTTGTGCAACTTGCTGTTTTCTTTTGAAATGTAACCGGTTACATATTCACATATTATCAGCACAGCATGATATTTGCAATACGCTTTTTTACTGCAAAAGCATTTTTGTGAAAAGCAGACAGATCACAAACCCCTGTTTTTTCTATCATCAGGCGTATTTTTTCAGTAATTACAGCATTTTTATTTCTGCGGTTCTCCGGTTTATAGTGTAACCGATTACATTTTATTTTGTGCATTATTGCCAAATACGAAGGTCAGTCCAATCAGACAGGCACGGATCGTCAACGCAATCCTCTCCGCTGTCTGCGTATGATCCGGTTGTCTGCCTCGCAAACTGTCAGACGCAGCTTGCGGAAGAACTCCCGCCATGAAGCATATCCTTATAGATATTGTGCCGGTAATCTGAGATAATAACTTTATGGATCGCTTATTTGCCTGCTTTTTCCAGACAGAATCACAATAAGACATAAAGAGGGGATAAACGTATGAATCAGAACATCAGAGTTGCCATTATCGGAACCGGAATGATCTCCCATCGCCACATGAAAGTGTGGTCCCACATCCCGGAAGTTGCGGTTGCTGCCGCAGCGGAGATCGATGCGTCGGCACTGAAAGCATTCGGCGAACAGTATCATATTGACGAAAAAGACCTGTACACGGACTTCCGCGAAATGCTGAAAAGAGACGATATTGACGCGATCGATGTCTGCGTCCACAACAACCTCCACGCTCCTGTCTCGATCGCAGTCATGAAAGCCGGCTTTGACTGCTACTGTGAGAAGCCGATGAGCGCCAGCTATTTCGACAGCAAGCTGATCTACGACTGCGCGAAAGCAACCGGAAGAAAACTGGCTGTTCAGATCAGCTCGCTCTTTTCAGCCCAGACGCTGATCGCCAAAAAACTGATCGAAGCGGGAAAGCTCGGCGATCTGTATCACGCGCGCATCTCTGAGGCCACCTGGCGCAGACGCCCGCACGTCGACCGCGCGGCAGCCTCCTGCTCCGGCGCGTTTCAGGATCCCCCAATGGCCGGCCACGGCGCGATCATTGATACCGGAGTCTATCACCTCGGACAGATGCTCTTTATTCTGGGACTTCCGGAACTGGATACGGTTCTCGGAAGGCTGTATCAGAAAGTCCCGATCGGGGCTCCCGACTGGGTCGACGGAGGACGCTACGCCCTTGCACATCCCATGGGCGTCGACGAGATGGGCGTCGGCTTCGCGAATTTCAAAAACGGCCTGTCGCTTGAAATCTTCACAGCAAACGCCACGAACATAGATCAGCCCGGCCACAGCTATATCGAGGGCACGAACGGCGGCCTTCAGTACAGTATGCCCGACGCCTTCGGCGGGGACTGGGCTATGGGAATGCCTCCGTTTGGAGAGCTCCCTGAATTCCTCCAGCCTACGCTGACATACACCGGACTCGACGAGTTCGGATTTGCGGTTACCACTGACTATCGTCCCTACGAAAATCAGCAGGATCTGAAACACTACGCTCCGGAAACCATGCACTGGTTCGATAATCAGCTTCACTGGTACCATTACCTGACCGGCGTTCTCACGGACGAAACGCGATATGACACACCGCTCATCGGTCTCAATACCTCGCTGCTTGCCGAAGGCATCGTGCTCTCGTCCGAGCGCAGAAGCGCGGTCACTGCTGAAGAGATCAAAGCTCTGAGCCATTCTACTGCCATGTGGCGCCAGGAAACGCCATGGGGAATCTTCGACTATGAGGACAGCTTCTGATTCCAGGATAAAACAAAATACAACCGCTCCCTTGTGGACCCGTGACTTCACGATCATCACCATCGGCAGCGTCGTCTCAATGCTCGGAAATTCGATGTCAGGCTTCGCGATGAGCCTCATGGTGCTTGATGTATCGAAGTCAACGCTCCTCTACGCCATTTACATCATGATGTTTACGCTCCCGCAGCTGATCGTCCCGGTCATCTCGGGAGCTGTTCTCGACCGCTTCTCCAGGAAGCGCACGATCTATACGCTGGATTTCATCTCAGCTCTGCTTTACGTACTGATGGGCTTCATCCTCATAACAGGCCGGTTCTCCTTCCCTCTCTTTGCTGTTTACTGCTTCCTGCTGGGTTCCATCCAGAGCATCTACATGGTAGCTTACGAGAGTTTCTATCCTCTCCTCATCAGTGAAGGGAATTATCAGAAGGCATACTCGATCGCCAGCGTTCTCGAAACTCTGTCCGCCGTCATGGTCCCTGTGTCGACATTTCTATACCGGAGAATCGGGCTTGGGCCCCTTCTTTTCGCAAACGGCGCCTGCTTCTTTATCGCGGCCGTCATGGAAACAAGAATCGGGGCAGAGGAAAAATACATCGAAAAGCAGAAGGAAACAGAGCGTGACGACCACCGCCGCGTCCGCCAGGTTCTCGACGACCTGAAGGAAGGTTTTACCTATCTTTCACTCGAGAAGGGGCTGCTTGCCGTTGCGGCATATTTCGCGTTTTCCGCGATCTGCGGAGGTGTCTCCAATGTAATCACCCTTCCGTACTTCAAGGGTCATTTTAATAATGGCGAATATATCTATATGCTCGTCTGGGGCTGCGCCCTCGCAGGACGGGCGATCGGAGGACTGATCCACTACCGGATTAAAATTCCGGCAGGGTCGAGATACCGGACCGCTCTTACGGTCTACGTCGTGATCGGACTGTGCGAGGGTTTCTACCTGTTTTTCAATATCCCTGTCATGATGATTCTTTGCTTCGTTATCGGAATCGGCGGGGTAACCAGCTATACGATCCGCATCTCCGCGACGCAGAGCTATGTCCCGGATGAAAAGAAGGGCCGGTTTAACGGAGCATTCAATATGCTCTCCACTGCGGGAGCTCTCGTCGGAGAAGCGGCCGCCGGAGGCCTTGCCCTCGTCATGCCCGAAAGAATCGTTCTGATGTCTTCGATGCTGCTCTGCACACTTGCGGCGTTCGTATTCATCGGAGGCGGCAAAAAAGAGGTCTCAGCGATCTATAACCGCAGTGAATAACTGAGCGAGTCCTTTCTTGCTGAGAAAACACGGCTGATATATACTTAAAACAGAACCTGGAAGACAGAACAACGAGGTATGCCCATGAAGAAAAAAGCAAATGCGCTGTTTCTCATCGCTGCCGCACTGTTTATGCTCTTTGCCGCGGGAACTGTGTCCGCGGAAGCCTACGAGCTTACAAACGGCGTATGGAAAACAGGTACTGCATACAGCACCGAGAGGAATTTCATCTACACATATACGCTTCCGTCTGACGGAAGAATATCCGTTGAGCTCGAGGTCACGGACAGCTCCACTCATACCGTCGACGGCCAATCACATA
The DNA here is from genome assembly GCA_902797075.1 of uncultured Lachnospiraceae bacterium. GTDB lineage: Bacteria > Bacillota > Clostridia > Lachnospirales > Lachnospiraceae > Chordicoccus. Next base: position 18,348 of record CADBRO010000146.1, on the reverse strand, counting down.
CGCCGCAGGTAGAGCTCTATTATAAAATCACGGATCCGAATAGCGGCAGCTTCTGGAATTATGAAATCGTCACTTACGAAAACAGCTATAAACCGGCCAGCGGTGTTTGGCATAATAAAAATACCGAATATCAGATATCTGTCGAGGGAAACGGCAAATATACGATCCCGTACCGGATCCGTGTTGTATTCACGCCTGATACTGTGATCACGCCGACTCCCACACCGAAACCGACCCCGACGCCGACACCCGCGCCTTCGCAAGCATCTCCTCCCGCCTCCGGCTGGTATTTTATCCGGAGCGCAAACGGCAGCAAGGTGCTCGACATTCATAACTTAAGTCTTGAAAATGGCGGCAATCTGGAAATATATGGTAAAAACGGCGGAACCAACCAGATCTTCTATCTGAAAAAAGGATCCGACGGTTACTATACCATCCGCGCGCTGCACTCAAATAAATATCTCCACAAGGAAAACTCGGGAAAAGGCCAGAATGTTCACCAGTGGTCCGGTTCGACCGCGAATAACACGAAGTGGCGCATCCGCAGCGATGGAAACGGCTGGTTCACCATTGAAAATAAAACCGGCGGCTATCTGGACAACGCCAACGGCTCTACAGCGGACGGCAATAATGTGCTGACGTATTCCTATCACGGCGGCGAGAATCAGAAATGGAAGTTCAGCCGAACAACCGTGCCGAAGTTCTCTGTATCAATCTCAAATAATAAAGCGCCCTCTTCGACGGCCGCATATTACAAAACAAGCTCCATTTCCGTCTCCGGCGACGTCACCGCGAACTATCCCGTAACCAAAACGGAACTTAGGATCTACAATAAAAGCACCGGAAAAGTCGTAAAGAAATACCTGATACGTCCGAAAAACTACAGGTACTCCTTCTCACGTAAATTCAGCTTATCAGGACTTTCAGCCGGGAAATACTACTATAAAGTCTACTGCTGGAATATCTACAACAAGACTGCCTGCACAAAGAGCTTCCCGTTTACGGTTAAAAATCGTCCCGGGATGAAGATCTCGCTTTCCAATGCACGGGTGCCCGATTCATCCGAAGCGTACATGAACACGGGGCATCTGCTGGTGGACGGCACGATCAAATCCACCTATGCGGTCAAAACGATGGAGCTCCGCATTTACAGCAGAAAAACCGGGGTAAAAGACAAAATCGTGCTTCGCAGCACCTCTTCCCCCGGCCACTCGCAGTTCAGCTTCTCGCATGAATTCGATCTGTCGAAGCTGTCGGCAGGAAAATACTTCTACCGGATCCACTGCAAAAATTCCGCAGGAAAATGGGTCTATACGAAGGGTTATTTCTTTAATGTCAAGAAGACGTCCGTGTCATCACCGTTTGCTTCGGGAGGCCTCTATACCTTCTATTCCGCAGTCGGAAGCAATAAAGTGATGGATGTGGCAGGCGGAGGCACCGCGGTAAACACCAATGTGCTGCTCTATGACCATCTGGATGCCGACAATCAGAAGTTCAAGCTTCTCAAATACGGGAAAAACGGCTGGTATCACATCATCGACGTCAATTCCGGCAAAGCTCTCCAGGTTTCCGGAAAGACGATCCAGTCGAACGTCTGCACCGGCACGCTCGTAAAGGGAAGCAGCCGGCAGCTGTGGCGGTTCTTAAGCGCAGGGAACGGCTATTACAGAGTTCAGAATAAATGGGGAATGTATTTTCTGGACGTCCAGGGAGGGTGGTCGGATAACCTGACGAACGTTCAGGTCTGGTCCGCCCATTTCGACAAGGCGCTGAAATGGAAGCTCCGTAAAACGGAGAAAGCAAGTAAGCTTTCAATCAGCAATATCACGGAACCCGGGACGCTGAAAAAAGGCGACGGCTTCCATCTCCACGGACTCGTCACCTCGAACTACAAGATCACGGACCTGACCGTCGGGATCTATCGGATGAACGGAACTGCCTTTTCCGCAAAAAACGTGCAGCCAAACGTAAAATCCTATGATATCAGCAAACACGACTATGATATCTCTCTTCCGAATGAGACCGGCACATTCCGCCTTTGTGTCATCGCGTCGGATACACATAAGAAAAATGTGACTCTGCAGGACACGCAGTTTGCCATCGTTGACAACGCCGTTACCTACGCCGCGTACACCGGCGTCGACTATAAGAGCCTGACGAATAATTCAAGGCGGTTGGCGGCTCTTCAGAAGGCGCAGAAAATGGTCACGATCCGCTGGACAGCACCGTGCAATTTCGTGACCTGGCAGTCGGCATCGGGTGGATACAATCCGGCAGCAGCCGTGGACGGCAGCTCGGATTACAAGTTTGTCAAAGGAAAGACTTATACGGGGATTCCGTATTCCATGGCAGGCAGGGACTGGGATGACACCGCGTTCGCGAATGCCCTGAAGTCAAATAAAATCACGGAATCCTACATGAAAGTTCCGTGGAGCGCGGACGGCTCCTACAGGTCAGCGACGACAGCGCACGGGGTTGACTGCAGCAAATTCGTTTACTATATGGTAAAGGCCGCAAACACATCCGTCTCGGTGAGTTCGGATCTTACCACCTACACGATTCCGACCTGCGGAGCCTTCAGGAAGCTGGGCAGCTTCTCAGAACTCCGCCCAGGCGACGTCCTGAACGCCAAAGAGCACGTCCGGGTCTTCGTCGGAAAAAACGGCGACAAATATGCTGTCTTCGAGGCCGCCGCGAACTTCTCGAGATGCGTTTACAAAGAATATACCGCATCCCAGCTGTCCGGCTATACGCCCTACACGTTTGCGGGATATAATGATTAAGGAACACCGCTTCCAGAATATAAGCGCACGAAAAATGGTCTCTGCTGCCATGCAGGGACCATTTCTCGTATTTATTGTCCTATACGATTCCCGTTTCCGAAGGCAATGCCGCACGTTTCTTTGACAGCGCCTCGGAAAACCTCAATGCATATTATCCGGAAAAGAATTAAACCACGCATATCGGGCTCGTCGTCTGCATGTTGCATCCCGACGGCGCCGCAAGCCCCGCTTCCATAATAGCTTTCAGATCCTGTCTTGGAACAGGATCCGGTTTATAGGTTCCCCGATAACTGTGTCTACTTCTGATCACTTCCATCAAGCTCATCGTATGCCTCATTTCCACACTGTTCAGCTGATTTCTCTTCGATAAATATAAAACCACGCGAACATGGCAAATACATAGACGACCGAAATCGCAATATTGATGAACATCTGCTCTTTCAGAAGAAACATGGCAGCTGTAAAGACGGCTGATATAATGACCGGCGGCAGAAAAGAGCGCGCACGGAGCATTCTCCGCTTCTTCGCAAAGAGCATCAGGCTGAAAAGACAGATATAGAACAACAGAAATGCCGATACGAGAAAGATGGTCTTCGGCAGAAGCCGTATCTTCGTATCCTGCATAAATTCGAGTGCGGTCGTCATGTTATTCATCGCAAAAATCAGAAAAACATGGATCATCATATACGCCATGCCCGTTGTCTTCATTTCCCTGTCAATGATATGGTCGTAGAGCATCTCGTAGCTTAAAAACAAGGCCGTGACGATCAGAAATCCCATCAGAGAGAAATACACGGAGCGCAGGGTCAGAGCGCCGTCAAAGTACGATGCGATCGCGATGATCATCTCGCCGAACGTAAAGACCACATAGAGCATCGCGCGCTCCGAGAGGTGTCCGAAATCGAGAAGCTCCGCTTTTCGCTTATTAGCGAATATACATGTCATCACGATTCCGAACACGATAGCTGCACAGGTAAACACCGGAAACGGGATCGATGCCGTCGGAATCGCCAGCAGAACAAGCGCCGCCTCTCCGAAAAGAACGAAGGCCAGATACCGGATTGTCTGCCGGATCCCCGCATTTTCCCCGGCAGAGCGAAGTTCTATGAGGTACTGAATGCCGATATTGATGAGTACAAGCGCCCAGGCAACGTGATACTGTGTGTGGAAGTTCTCCCAGCGCAGGCGCGTTCCCTCGCCGATGTAATACATCAGGTACATGTTGACGAGAAGAAAGACATGATCCCTCACGCCGTTTCTGCCGAACATATTGATGTAAAATGTGGAATAGTTCCAGATCTGTATAATCGCCAGCGTACAAAGAATGTACGCGATGAATAATTCCGCCGGGACGAATCCGCCCTCCGCGGCATGAAGCAGCGAGTTGTTGCGGCCGATGATATAGACAAAGATCAGATCATAGATCAGCTCCAGATATTCGACCTTCTTCTCTGTTTTAAGCAATTCATTTTTCATGTTTCCGGTCAGATCCTCCGTCATTGATATCAATATCATTCTTAATACTGAGTATCCTGACAAAATCTCCCGTAATCAATACGGACTCCTGGTGGAAAAAGGCGCAGAGATCTCTCGCAATCTCCGCAACGGTCTTCTGCTCGATATCGATCAGGGTGAGAACCAGCGTGTTCTCCTGCGTATAGTCGCCATTTTCATGAAAATAGCCCCCCTGCTCCACCGTAAATGAGAAAGGAACGTGATAGTTGCGGCACACGAGCTTAAGTACAGAAGCGTACTGCCCGATATCAAATTTCTGCGTCTTCGTTTCGGAATCATTCAGCCCGATATAAATTTTGGCTTCACTGGCCAGCTTTTCCCTGTTCATACTTCCCCCTGCGCACAATACCCGGCATAGTAAAGCGGACACGGTTCAACAAATGACGAAAAAGCGCCTCACCAATACGGCGAAGCACTTTTATGATCACTGGTAGTTCAGACTTAATATGGGTATTTTAACAAAAAGAGAAGTCCGGTGCAACACGTGCGGATGCCGGTATTCCGCTTTCGCTCCGGTTTTATAAACCGGGACTTTCTTCCGCACTGTAGGTGAGCATGATGGAGAGCACGATCGCAAGTCCCTGCGGGATCGAATCGAGATCCACCCATTCTTCTCTCGTATGTGCCATGCCGCCAGCAATCGTTCCGATCGTGTTGGCGGTGATGCCCTTCGAAAGAGGGATATTCGAATCCGTGGAATATGCCCTGAGGTCCATCTGGCCTTTATAGAACTCATTGATAATCCGTATGTTCCGCTTAGTCCACGACTCGAGCACGCCCTCTTTAAAGCTTCCCTTTCCGGGACGGACGCCCATGAGCTCGATGTCAAGCTTATGCTCCTGCCTGTACCGGTTCATGATGCCGTTGAACTGCTCCATCATGAAGAGAAGATTCGCGTTTGACGGAGAGCGGTATTCATAGAGCATCTCCGCTTCCTCCGCGATAGAATTGACCGTTGAACCTCCGCAGATTCTTCCCACATTAAACGTGGTTTTTACTGGATTGTCCGGAAGCTGCTGCGAGTACAGATCACAGATCATCCGTGATATCACCGCGATCGCGTTTTCCCGCCCGAAATCCAGATAGGAGTGTCCGCCGGTTTCCTTTACGCTCACCCGGTAGCGGTGTGAGCCAACCGCGTCGGAGGTGCACTGCGAGAGATATCCGTCAAATGAATAGAACTCCGTGATGCGGTCCCCGTAAGCCTCAAATACGGCCTTCGTTCCGTCAAGATTGCCCATGCCCTCTTCGCAGGCATTTGCAATAAACAGAATTCCCTTCTTCATCGCCGGATGGTACCGGGATATGTATTTCGCGCAGATCATCAGATTCACGAGATTAGCGGTATCGTCTCCAATGCCCGGCGCGTAGAGCGTTCTGCCCTCCTGCCGCATCGGAAGCTCCTCCGTGTCAGGAAAGACGATGTCCGTATGCGCTGCGAAGACGACGATCTCCCTGTTTTTCTCCGTCTGATACGGACAGATCACATTTTTGGCGCTGTCGATGAAGACGTCCTCAAATCCGGCGTCCTGAAACCATTTCCGGACGAATTCCGCGCGGCGGTCCTCTTCTCTTGTCGGTGCCGGAATTCTTCCAAGCGCTATCAGAAGCTCTTCTGCTTCACCTGCCTGTCCTTCGGCCCATCTGAAGACATTTTCATATAAAGATCCCATGTCAGCCTTTCACCGCTCCCATCGTAATGCCCTTCGCGAAGTTCTTCTGAACGAAGGGATAAATCACAGCGATCGGAAGAATACCGATGACGGCGATCGCCATTCGCACAGTTCCTGACGGAATCCCCTGCGCCGCGTTCGACTGCCCTACGACAGCATTTGACGATAGGAACTGGATTTCCTGGATCATACGGTTCAGCAGGTTCTGGATCGTATAAAGCGATGTCTTGCGGCTCAGATAGTAGAGACCGTTCTGCCAGTCATTCCAGTACATGATCATCGTAAAGAGAATCACGGTCGCGATGATCGGCTTCGACATCGGAATCGCGACTTTTGTAAATGTCTGGAATTCCGATGCGCCGTCGATTCTCGCCGCTTCGATTACCTCCTGCGGGAGGCTGTTGATGAAGTAGCTCCGCATCATCATGACGTAATAGGCCCGAACCAGCAGGTTCGGAAGCAGAAGCCCCATCAATGTGTCCTTGATGTGAAATGTGCCCGTATACATCAGGTAGGTCGGCACGAGGCCGCCGTTAAAAAGCATGGTAAAGAAGACGAAAAATGTAAGGAATTTCCTTCCGGGAAGCCCCGGCACTGAGATCGCGTATGCAAGCGTCGTCGTGAAAAGGATACTGAGACCCGTTCCGAGTCCCGTCACCAGAAATGACATACCGTAGGAACGGATAATCTTACTGCCGCTGTTGACGAGATACCGGTAAGCGTCGAGACTCCACGCTTCCGGGAAAAATGTATAGCCGTTCCGGATCAGAGTCGAATTGTCCGTGAGCGAGGAGATCAGAAGCAGCGCCAGAGGGATCACGCAGAAGATCACGATGACGGTCATAACCGTATTGATGAGAATATCGTATCCGCTTGTTTTTCTCATGGATATGCCCCCTTTTCAGAAAAATGCGCTGTCTTTGTCGATCTTCCGGACTGCCAGGTTGGCAAGCAGCACCACGACGAAGCCGACGCAGGACTGATAGAGACCGGCTGCGGCAGACATGCCGATATTGCCCTGTTCCATAAGCCCCTTGTAAACGTAGGTATCAATGACGCCCGTCGTCCGGAAAAGCGCCCCGGAGTTCATCGGAACCTGATAGAACAAGCCGAAGTCCGAATAAAAAATCTTGCCTACTGCGAGCAGCACCATCGTTATAATCGTCGGACGGATCAGCGGCAGTGTGATGTGCCATATCTTCTGCCAGTGCGTCGCTCCCTCAAGGTCCGCTGCCTCATAGTATCCGTTGTCGATCCCTACCACGCTGGCGTAGTAAACGATGCTGGTATAACCGACCTGATGCCACAGATACACGGCCAGAATAATCAGCGGCCAGTATTTCGGCTCGTTATACCAGGAGAGCGGCGCAAGCCCCATTCCCTGCCGGATCGTGTTGTTGACAAAACCCGTCTCGGCACTGAAAAATCCGAATACCAGATAGCTGATAATAACCCACGAAACCAGGAACGGCAGCAGGATAATGCTCTGGAAAAACTGGCTTCTTATGCGGCTTTTGATATCCGCCAGGAAGATCGCCACCATCACGGCAAGCGTTGTTCCGATTACGATAAACATCACGTTGTAAAGCAGAGTGTTTCTCGTAATCACAAATGCGTCCGAGGTGCTGAACAGATACTTAAAGTTCTTGAAGCCTGCCCACTTGCTTCCCCAGATACCCCGCTTGGCACTGAAATTCTTAAATGCCACTACGAGGCCTGCCATAGGAATGTAGTTGTTGATAAAAAGATAGATAAGACCCGGAAGCGCGATCAGGTAGATCGGCAGATATTTCTTCAGATGAACCTTCTTTCGCGGCTGCACTGCAGCTGTTTCTTTTGCTGACATCTTTAAGCTCTCCCTCGGTAAATCAATGCCGCCGGTATGGCGCGGTGTCTGCCCTTTGAAGCCGAATGCCTTAGCTGTTTACGCTAAGGCATTCTCGGCTCACTGCATCTTACTTTGAAATAACTCTTATGGCTCCCTGTTCCGCATGCAGCGGACATTCTGCCGTTTTTTCTGACTTATCCGCAGCTTATGCCGCGCCTGTCACCTCAGCCCAGGCATCAAGCTGAGCCTGTTTCTCCTCGATGATCGTATCAAGGCCGGCGGCCTTCATCTTCTCAACCATCTCAGGAAGCGTAGTTTCAGGATCCACAAGACCGCACTCAAGACTCATACGGTACTGGTCATAGACATTCTGTACAGCCGCGATTTCATTCTGTACCGGCGACGGGTCGAAGACAAAGCCGAATGCTTTGGAGCGGTAGCCTGTCTCATTCCATGCGATTGTCTGTTCCCAGACATCCGGTTCATTGGTCTCCCAGACATAAGCGTTAAACTCATTGCCGAAGGACCACAGCATGCTGGCGACCGAGTAGCCGACGTTGGAAGCGTCTACGCCTTCAGGATATCCGATTCTTCCGTCTTCATGGATCACATAGTCCTCGCCTTCAAGTCCGTAGACGATCGTATTAATGACGTCCGGATCAGTGTAAAGGAGATTAAGGAACTGCATAGCCTCTTCGGGATGTTCCGCATTTTCCGGAATGCACCACTGCCAGTTATTCGCTGTCCAGGAAATGGACGGAAGCACCTGTGCTCCTACCAGTTCGATGCCTGTATTCATCTGTTCCTGTGCAAGCATGCCCGGCTTATTGCTGTTCGCCATCGCGAAAAGGTTGCCGGCCTTGATCTGGACGGATCCGCTGTCTGTCGCATTTGTTACGTCGGCGCTGATAAAGCCTCTCTTGTACCAGTCGCGCATAACGTCGAGATAATCCCTGTAGCTCTGTGTCTCAAAGAGGTCTACTACAGTCAGATCATCCTGGCCCCAGTGATCAAGAACGCCAAAGTAGTTGCCGAGCTTGTCCCATGTGCAGGAGAACTGCATGAAGGAGTAGCCCGCGCTGCCCGGAGCGACGACCGTCATCTCAGGTTCGCCGTCGTGTACCTTCTGGAAAGCCTCTGTCAGCTCCTCGTAATTGGTGATGGCATCGGGATCGATATCGTACTTCTCGCAGATATCCTTCCGCATTATGTAGTAACCGAGTCCCAGCGTCGTATCGCAGTTAACCGGAAGGCAGTACTGGGTGCCGTCAAAAATACCGCAGTTAAGAAGCTCCTCGCCCAGTGCCTCACGGATGCCCTGGCCATATTCATCAAGGAGATCCCCGAGATCTCTCAGCTGCTCGCCGGATACCGCGGAGGGAATCAGGCTTGCAGGAGCGCCCATAATGTCGAGCTGTTCATAACCGGAGAGCATGAGGGTCATCTGATCCTTGTAGGAGCTCGACTGCAGGATGATAAGCTCGATTTCAGCATTGATTCTGTCGGCGATCAGCTCGTCCAGCTTCTGTTCGACTTTTTTGATATTCTCTTCTGACGGAACAGCACCGCTCGTGCGGAAGCTCATGATCAGGTGGGCTTTCTCCTCGTCGGCAGAAGCCGGAATGGCCGAACCGAGGCTCATGGTCATAATTGCTGCGAGTGAAAGGGCGACCGCTTTCTTCAGTTTCATAGTTTTCCTCCTTCCGGAATAAAAATTCCGTATGTGACAAAGTGTTTCCGGATGCTGGTACGGACTCTCATACTTCGTATTAGGGATCATACAGCAGCTCCCTCTCAAAAAAGTCACATCCGTTCTATGTGTTATCCAGAATATACCACCCGGTCCCATCAAATTTTATAAAATTTCCGTCACGGATTATAACATTTCCGTCATAGGGGCGCTCCCCCGCATCCCTCCGGAATGCCCTGCGGCAATGCTGACAGTCACGACCAAACTCAATTCCAGTTCATATACCGCGTTCTCCTGCTGCCCGGAACTCCGCCGGCGTCTTCCCGTTCCTGATGCGGAAAACCTTTGAAAAATAGGCGAGATTGGCGTAGCCGCACCGGTCAGCCACCTCACTCACCGTAAGATCCGTCTCAAGGAGGAACTGGCGCGCCCTCTCCATACGTTTCTCCGTGATGTACTCAGACATCTTCTTCCCTGTCTCCTGACGGAATATCCTTGATACATAGTCAGGACTTAAAGCACAGGCTGTCGCGATGTCATCGCGCCCGATATCCTCGGAGATATGCTCGCGGATATATGACTTTGCTTTTTTTACGATCTGCTCATTGTCCCGCAGACCCGCGGCCGCCTCCGAGAGAATACGAAAGACACCAAGCCCCCACTGCCGGAAACCTTCGACAGATTCACGTGCTTTCGGATATAACTCCTGAAGCTCATGATCACGTGTCAGAAGATCCGCCGGGATTTCCCGTTCGCCGCAGGCAGCGTAACATCCGTTCAGCAGCTCGTGTTCCAGAGCGATCAGACGTTCTCTGTTCCAATAATGTCCCAGAGTCCCTTCCCTCAGAAACCACTCAAAAGCCTCCTCAGCCCCGGAGAGGTTTCCGGAAAAAATCATGGATGTCCAGCCGGCAATATCCGCCTTTCTCTCCTTGTTATCCTTCCCGTCATTCTCCTTCTCCGCCTGAAAAACACCTGTCCGTTCGCTCACATTGTCACGGCTCATCGATGAAAGGGCAATGTACTCCGTGACGACATCTCCGATCGTACCGAAAGATCCGAGATAAGCTGCCGCTTTTTCTCCTCGTTCTTTCTCCGTTTTTTTCAGAAAAGCGGCTGCCGAAGCCCTGAAATGCTCAGTCCACGCTACAAAATCATCTCCGGCAGCGCGGATCAGCAGAAATCCGTTTTCATTTTCCACACATACAATCCGGTTATCCTCAAAGCTTCCCTCGGACATGGCGGCGCTGAGGAAATCATTTTCAAAACCGGAGAATCGTTCCCTCGTGAGCTCACCGAAAAACTGTACAAGAAGCGGAAGATACTTAAGATCAGGATCGAACTCCACCTTCATCTCCGCCGCAATCTCCGCCGGAAGCTCCTCGCTGAAATGCTCCGGACGCGAGAGCATCGCCCGCCAGAACATGCTGAGCCGTCTCGCGCTGTTGCCGTGCCAGTAGAGTGCAAGCCGGTGATCCGTATCCCGGCTTCGTTTTCGGAGAACCTCCTCCACTGCCCTTCTTGCCGCGTGCGTCAGTTCCTCCACGGAAGAAGGCTTAAGGAGGTAATCAAGGCACTGAAACGCAATAGCGCGTTTTGCGTAGTCAAAACTGGCATAGCTCGTCAGCATGATAACTACGATATCGCGCTCCTTTTCCGCGAGCAGCTTTAGCAGATCGAAGCCGCTGCCTTTCGGCATCTCGATATCCAGAAACAGAATATCAATTTCCGTCTCCTCCATCACCCGCTCTGCCTGAGCCATACTGTTCGCTGTAAGAACCCCCGTCACGCCAAGCTCCTCCCAGGGAACTGCCTGCTGCACGCCCTCTGTGCTGTGTATATCGTCATCTACGATTAAAACCTGTATCATCGTATCTCCCCCGAATCATCCGGTTTGTTTGTGTTATCAGAAATAACCGGTGCCTCTGCTTCCGGCTCTTCCGCCGTTTTTCCTTCTGACTCTCCTGTTTCCGCTGAAACAGGAAGACTGATTGTTACAGATGCTCCGCCCGTCTCAGGATGATTGCCGATCCGTATGCTGCCCCGCTCTCCGTAGATCAGCTGAATCCGGTTCATCAGATTTCGAATACCGAAGCGTTCCCGCCCGTCGCGCCAGATCTTCTGTCCGCTCATCAGCGTCTGAATCACTTCCTCCGGATACCCGCCGCCGTCGTCCCATATCTCGATGAGAATCCGGCTTCTTGTCTCGTCCTCCCAGGATATCACGATATAGATCAGCGTCTCCTCTCCCGGAACCACTTCATACTTCACTGTGTTTTCCACAAACGTCTGGATGACAAGCGGCGGCACCGCGGCGGACTCTGTCCCCTCCTCAGCCTCCAGATTGAGATGAAGGGAGGATCCGAATCTTAATTCCTGGATGTGCGCGTAATTCCGCACATATTCGAGTTCTCTCGCGAGCGGCTCTGTCTCATTTCCTTCCAGAGTATATCGCAGATGATTGCCGAGATATTCGGTCATCCTGCAGATCAGTTCATTTTTCCGGCTGATACTTAAATTGTTGATGATATTGAGGCAGTTGATATAGAAATGGGGATTGATCTGCAGCTGAAGATATTGAAGCTGCGATTTCTGATAGGCATATTTCTGCTTCTGCAGATGAAGCTCGGCCTCCTGCCTGCTCATCTGCTCCTCGTAGATCCCGATCTTCAGCGTCTCTATATGATCCGCCATCTCATTGAAGGTATCCTCGATGAGCTTAAACTCTGTTCCTCCATCCTCATCGGTGATACGGAAGTCCAGATTGCCGTTTTTCATCTCCTCCATAGCCGCGCAGATTCGGCTGACCGGCGCGAGAACCCAGCGTCTCTCAAGAAGCATAAACACGAGCAGAAACAGCGCGGCTACCGCAGCCACGATCGGATAAAGCATGCGGAGTGTGGCAAGGCCGCCGATTGCGCTCTTGTCCCTCACCGCCGCGAACAGGATCATATCGCCTTTTTTCATCTGTCTGCCGACCAGCAGATAGAGGTTTCTCCCCGCCTTCTCTTTTTTCTGAAATGCCTTTCCCTCTCCCTCAAGATTGTTAAGGGCATCAGGCAGGACGGAGCAGAAATCCGCCCCGTCTTCATTTAAAAAAGTCAGATAATCCACATCACTCATCCCGCCCTGCCTCATGAGTCCAAGGATCCGGTCTGCCGAGATGCAGCTTCCGATAAACGTATTGTGTGAGGGAATTACCCGTAGAAAGTAGTGCTTGCCTTCAAACTCCACCCCGTGCCAGACATCCGGTGTGTCCCATTCTCCCTTCTCGTCCCGGACCCGTTTCCGCAGCATTTTCCGCATTGCATAAAAGTCGTCGTCGCTTACGTCATAGTGCCGGGATTCATAGAAGAGATCACGGTCCGACTGGTACACAAAAAGGCAGTCGAGATACCGGTAAGTCTGGACCGCCGCGTCCATCTCCTTCTTAAGAAGCGATACATAGCGATAGAACTCCGCGTCGTTCTTCTCCGTCTGTAGCATATACAGATTCTGCGAGCTCCGAAGCCCCACCAGATATTTATCCGCACTGTCGACCGCGTCGTTGAGGCTCTCAATATAGAGGTCTGCAATATGGGAAACATCGGAGAGCGTATTGTTCCTCACAATTCCGATCGAGTACCATGTAATGATAAAAAGAGCCGCCCCCATCATGAAGACAACGATTGACATCAGAATATTCGTGCGAATACGCAAAGATCCCGAGCTCATAATGCATACTGCCTTTCCATCGTGATACCCCAACTGCCGCAAACAGCCTGTACCCGCGGAACAATCTCTGTTCCCGCAGGCGCAGGCCTTTTATTAACCGGATTTTTTCCTTCCGGATCTGTCGCTCATCATAAACCAGATAAATGTCACACACATGGGAAGCGCGCTTAGAAGGAACATCCGCCTCATTCCAAGTGCTGCTGCCAGAACGCCGCCCGCCAGAGGTCCAAGCGCCTGCCCGGCATCTCCGCCGATATAGATCGTTCCCGATGCGAGGCCTCTTCTGTCATCCGATACCGACCGGAACGCTTCTGACTGAAGCGCCGGCATCGACATTCCCTGGCCCACTGCCTTCAGTATCGCGGCGGCGATCATAACCGGCAGAGTCCGGGCCGCGAACAGAAGCACCAGAGAAAGAACCGCTGTCACATAGGAGATCAGCATCACCCGCCTCAGCGTCCAGGTGTTCAGCCGCTTCGACAGGAAGATCCGGAAAATAACCAGCGCCAGCGCATTTACTATCAAATAAATGCTGATGCCGGGAATACCCTCCTCATTTGCAAATTCAAGAACGAAGGCAGCCACAACGCCGTTCATAAAGGTAAATGAGGCGTTTTCAGCTGAAAGATCCAGTATCTCCGGGACAATCACCCGGCTGATGATACTCCGCTTCGTCCCGGCGTTCCGTCCGGCTGTTTCCCTGACTGCATGCCTCACGGGCCTTTGATAAGGCACAAGCACGCAGAGCACTGAAGCCGCGGCAAGGAAAACCACGCCGGCGAGAAATACCGCCCGGTAACCCATCCGGCTGCTGATCCATACGCCAAGCGATGGTCCGACAGTCATGGAAGCGACGGACATTACACTGTAGTAGCTGATTGCTTCTCCCATGCGGGAGGGCGAAACCACCTCGCTCACCAGCACAAGGGATGCGGTACTCGAGAAGCCGAAGGCCACGCCGTGGAGCGTACGGAAAATCTCAATGACAGACATATTCGGGATCAAAGCGTAGATCAGCAGCGATACCGTCATCACAAGCGTGAAGATGAAATTGAGATTTTTCCGGTTGAAACGGTCCGCGAAAACTCCGCTGAACGGCCGCGTCAAAAGGGAAGCCCCTGCAAAAAGTCCGCCGACAAAACCGCACACTTCGAGACTCGCCCCGAGGGTTTTCAGATAACCGGTCAGCACCGGCGTCACCATGTTGTAGCTGAGCCAGGCGAAGAAGCTCGCAACAGCAAGAAAAAGATAAGCCCGGTTCCAGAGAACATTTTCAGAATTCCGTATGTCTGCTGAGACTGTATGTTTGTTCATAAAAATCAGCCCCAGTCAATCCCGTGGAATTTTCTGAAGGCCTCCATACTCCTTGCGATACTGTCAAACTGAGTCGGAAGCCTGGTGAAATCCTGTTCCAGAATAATATACTCGGCGTCCGTATACTCCGGCGCTGCATCGATGATATCCTGGATGCGCATGATCCCGTCGCCGATCTCCGTGAAGGATGTCCTCCTCCTTCTCCGGTACTCTTCCTCGGCTTCACTCTGCGAGACAACGGACTTGCCGCCGTTCTTCGCGTAAGAGCTGTTTCCGTTCATTCCGACGATCTCACCTTCCTTCAGCTCACGCTCTTCCGGCGTAAGCCCGATCAGGTTGATCTCCTGACAGCTGTCCCAGGCGAAGTCCTTCTGGTGCAGCAGGCGGATTCTTCTCCCCATATGTTTCATGAATTCGATCACGTTCATGCCGCCGCGCATTGTCCAGAACGTATCCAGCTCAAATGACAGATACGCAGGATCCGTGTTCTCCATGAGATAATCCATGATCATTTTTCCGCGGATTGTCCTGAATTCGAACTCATGGTTATGATACAGGAACGTGATTCCGTCTTCCTTGAGACGCTTACCGATCCGGTTAAATTCCTCGCACTGCTTCATCAGATCATCGTAAGTGCTGAACTGACCCATAGGATTGACGAGGTTCGTATTGCCGACGATATGATTATAGCGGACGACTTCGTCCAGATCAGCCTTTTCCAGAGGAAATATGTGTGTGCTGATCACCCGTGTTCCGAACTTGTCAAAGGTGCTTTTCAGCTCTTCGGCGGGAATTCCGAAACCGCAGCCCGGATCATTGATCGCGTTGTGATTGCAGGTTTCAACAAAATGATATCCCAGTTTTCCCACCTTTTCCACTGTGGCTATAGGATCTTTTGCCATTTCTTCGCGTACTGAATACAGAATAAGACCGACTTTAATTGACATAATATCCTCCTATTAAAGCTCAAGAGCAAGACGTTTCCCGCAATAAAAAACACAGGCATGAACCTGTGTTTCACTTTATCGGAGAACAAAGCTTTCCGTCTATTCCATATTCTGACGTAGACTACGCATATCTTAACATTTTGCCGTAGCCTCCCCCGCCCGCCTTCTCCACTCCGTCGGGCTGATTCCGCAGCAGGCCTTAAAGAGCCGGTTAAAGGTTCTGATATCCCGGAATCCCGCCCCGAAGCAGACTTCCGTGATACTGAGCTCCCGGTTCCGGAGAAGCCACTGGGCGCGTTCGATCCGCAGCATTTTCACATATTCCTGAAATGTGATTCCCATGTGCTCTCTGAAGTATCTCGAGAGGTAAGACGGGTGAAAACCGCTCTCGGACGCGCAGCTCGAAAGTGTAAGATCCGAGGTATAATGGAGGGCGATATACGCGAGAATTCCGGCGATTTTCGACAGATTTCTGGCGGACGCCATTTCCTTCCTTTCCGGATAAAAGCGAAGCGCCTGAAGCATCAGTTCATTGCTGAGCGCCTTTACGGCAAGTTCCCATCCGTATCTGTGTCCGGCACATTCCCCGAATATTCCGTCGATGATTCCGGCAGTTTCCGCTCTCACGTTCTCTTCCCAGCATGTGCTGCACAGCTCCCTTTCGCGGAGCAGTTCCTCCATCTTTTCCGGATCACCGCCCTCCCAGACCGAGGATCCGGCGAGGCTCAAATCCAGAAGAATCGCAATCCTTCTGCTGTTTTTGGAAGGCAGAATTTCGTGCGTCGCAAAAGGAGGGATCAGGAGGATATGATTCTCGGGAATCTCCGTCTCCAAACCGTCTACCGATACGCGGAAAGCTCCCTGCTTTGCAAACAGAATCTCCAGTTCCCTGTGACAGTGCATCATGAAATGGCTGTCCCCGTCCATAAGGGCGGAGCTGATGGGGAAGGCGTTATTTGACTGATAAATTCTTTTTTCGTATATCATATCTTTTATCCCGCGGGCAAATCATATCCGTCAGAATATAATATAATACCTGCAGCTGAATTTGTCAGCGGACCGTTTTACTTGTCATTTTCCCGCTGCCGTCATATGATAATTCCTATAATAAACGCTCATTTTTCAGACGAATCATGTTCCCCGGGAGGTACGTTACGTGTATAAAACAGTGATCATTGACAATATGTTCGGCGTGTCCGCTCTCATTACCGAGCAGCGTTACAGAAAGGATCTCGACCGGTTCAGAAGCCTTCATATGTACCGTGGAATGCCGAATGCGGATTTCAGGATCATCACGTCCCTGTAGCGGATCTGCAAAGACAAGAGGTTCGCTCTGGAGCCCTCCATACTGGAGAATTTCACCAATACGCCGCTCTCGAAGACCCGTCGATCGAAACCAGCGTCTGGAGGCAGATGATTCTAAGGCAGCATCACGGACTTCCCACGAGACTCCTCGACTGGTCCTTCTCCCCTCTCGTCGGTCTTCATTTTGCCATGACGGAGCAGAATCTCGAAAAGATGGACGCCCACGACAGCGTGGTCTGGCGCATCGATATCCATGAGCTGCACAGCCTCCTGCCCGGCAAATATCAGGACATCATGCGGAAATACCGGAGCACGGTGTTTTCTCTTCGGATGCTTCAGGAGAGCTGCGGAAGTCTCAGCGAATATGACGCTAATATGGCGGACAAATATATGCTGATCGTCGAACCGCCCTCCATCGAGCAGCGGATCATCAACCAGTACTCATTTTTCTCGATCGTACCTCTTCAGATTGAAAATGTGGTCGACTTCCTCGCGGCGAACACAGAAAAGACGGTAAAATATGTGATAAAAAAAGAGCTGAGGTGGCAGATCTGAGACCTGCTGGATCAGCTCAATATCAGTGAAAGCCTTATTCATGTATTGTCTTTTCAGATATCATTTCACACAGAAAAATTCAATCATCTCGCCTGCCTTCCCGTAGCAGAAAGCGATTCTGGCCGGGAATCCCGGTTCTGAAGGAATGACGATATCGTGCGGTTCCTCTTTGATCTTGCAGCCTGCCGCACGCGCCGCCTCGATACAGGCGTCTACGTCATCCGACGCGAGCGCGACATGTTCCACGATTCCTGTTCCTCTTCCTGGCTCGGCGTCGGCAAACATTTCGATAATGCTGTCTCCCGTGTTCAGCATGATACCCGCAGCAGCGCCTTCGCCCCACGTGCGAACGATTTCCAGGCCGAGAACGTCAGTGTAAAATTCGACCGCTTCCCTGTACTGCTCCTCTCCGCAGCAGCGGATTGCGACATGATGTGTGCCTGTTATCAGTTTTCCCATAATGCAGCCTCCTTGAACTTCTTAGATCCTTTTCTTTTATTCACTGTTCGTCCAGACAAACAGCTTCACGCCTTTTTTATATACCCTTCTTTCCTGGGCGCAGCTTCCCTGAATCCCTCCGGTTTTCCGTATCCGAGAATCACGTTTCCGGCACCCTGATAGTTTTCCGGAATTCCCCATTCTTTCTTGAGCGCCTTTCCCTCTTCGCTTTCAAAGGATTCCTTTGCGCGCCAGATATAGCAGGAATCCACGCCTACCGCATGCGCAGCATTCAGCATATTGCCGATCACGAGGTTCGCGTCAGAGACGCCGAGCGGGCTCTCGGAATCCGCGAAAACAACGACGACGGTCGGAGCACCATAGAACGTGTGCGCATCCGGATTGCCGATCACGGCTGCATTCAGCTTTTCGATCTTAGCGACGGTTTCAGGATTCTGAACCGCAACGATCAGCGGGGACTGCAGGCCTCTTCCCGTCGGCGCGAATGTGCCGGCTTCAAGGATGGCATCAAGTTCTTCGGTTTTGATCTGTTCCTCTTTGTATGCTCTGCAGGATCTGCGGGTAA
>CADBRO010000145.1 GCA_902797075.1 uncultured Lachnospiraceae bacterium | reverse complement strand
GGAAGAATGACAGGTAAGAAAAAATGCGGGATCCTGCGGAAGATCCGTCAGCGGATCGCCGCGGAAAACGATATCCCCTTCTCGACCGAGGAGTGCGGATTCAAAGGGGAATGCACAGGCACCTGCCCGAAATGCGAAAGCGAGCTTTCCTATCTCGAGGCGCAGCTCGAAAGACGCCGTTCCCTTGGCAAGCGGGTCACGGTATCGGCGCTGGCGCTGGGCGTCGCCGCGGCGGGGCTGACGGGCTGCAGGGCTCAGATCGTCGGCTACCCGGAAGAGCTTGACGGCGAGATCCCGTATGAGGAGACGGCGACCGACGCCGGGGAAGGGTCCGAGCTTCTCGGCGAGGTCAGTGGGCCGTCCGACGCCTCGGCCCGTTCCGTCGTGACCGGCTATCATGACACGCTCTGAACCGCTGTTTCCGCTGCTCGCGCTCTCGCGTCTGCGCATGGAAACAGACGGCCCCGGCGTTACCACGCTCGTCGCGGGGGCAGGCTGTCCGCTGCGGTGTAAGTACTGCATCAACCGCCGTCTGCTGGCGGAACAAAAGCCCGTGCCCGTCACGCCCGAAACGCTTTTCGCCCGCACGCGGATCGACGATCTCTATTTTCAGGCGACGGGCGGCGGGCTGTGCTTCGGCGGCGGCGAGCCGCTGCTGCACGCCGATTTCATCGCGGCGTTCCGCGCTCTGACAGGCGGGGTTTGGAAGCTGACCGCCGAGACCTCGCTGGCTGTGTCCGAACAGGCTGTAAGAACGGCCGCCGCCTGCGTCGATCGGTTCATCGTGGATGTAAAAACGCTCGATCCCGCGATCTACAGAGCCTATACGGGCGGCGAGAGCGCTCCTGTGCTGCGGAACCTCTCTCTGCTGCTGTCCCTGACCGGCCCCGAGCGGCTTATTATCCGTCTGCCTTTGATCCCCGGCTTCAACACCGAGTCCGACCGCCGCGCCTCCCTCGAAACGCTGAAAGGGATGGGCTTTACCCGCTTCGATCTTTTTACCTACGAAACCGACCGCGGCGCGTCCGCGGCGCGGTCGAAGAGCTGAAACATGAAAAAAAGGAAAAGCTTCGTAAAAACGCTCGCGCGTTCTGACCGTAAAGAATGGGGTCAGGCTCCGTCATGTTAACCTGTTATCCGTTCACGCTCCGGGGCTTTCCGCCGCGCTCCGCTGCCGAAAAAACCGAAATTTTTTTCCGGAAGCCCGAAAAATAAAGGGTTTCCGTTTTTTTTGTCGTATATATAAACAGAACGTGCCGGAAAGGAGGCGACGCTTGATGCGGTTCAGCGAGGAATTCCTCAGGGAGCTGCGCGCCAGGGTCGATATCGTGGACCTGGTCGGCCGGTATACGGAGATCCGCCAGCCGGGCTCCCGCAATCCCAAGGCCCTGTGCCCGTTCCACAACGAAAAAACGCCGAGCTTTATTCTTTATCCGCACAACCAGTCGTTTTACTGCTTCGGCTGCGGCATAGGCGGCAACGCCATCCATTTTATTCAGAATATAGAGCATCTGAGCTTCCCCGAGGCGGTGCAGTTCCTCTGCCAGCGCGTCGGTATGCCGATGCCCGCCGAGCAGGTGGACGACGCCTATACCGCGATGCGCCGCCGCTGCTTTGAGGCGAACCGCGCCGCCGCCCGGTATTTTCACGCCTGTCTGAAGGCCCCCGGGGGCGAAGCGGCGCGCGCCTATCTGCAAAAGCGCGCCTTAAAGCCCGAGACCGTCACGCGCTTCGGTCTCGGTTTCGCCGGGGATTCATGGGACGGCCTCAAAAAGCACCTGATGCGGCAGGGCTTCGCGGAGGATGAGCTCGTCGCATTCAATCTCTGCCGCCGTTCCGCAAAGGGGACGGTCTACGACGCGTTCCGCAGCCGCCTGATGTTCCCGATCATCGATCTGATGGGGAACGTCGTCGCCTTCGGCGGCCGGGTGCTGGACGATACCAAGCCCAAATACCTGAACACCGCCGATACGCCCGTCTTTAAAAAAGGCCAGGGCGTGTACGCGCTGAATTTCGCGAAAAACAACAAAGAGGGCGTTCTGATCCTCTGCGAAGGATATATGGACGTCATCGCCATGCATCAGGCGGGCTACACGAACGCCGTAGCGGGGCTTGGCACCGCGTTCACCCCCGAGCAGATCTCGCTGCTCTCCCGCCACTGCCGGGAGCTGATCCTCTGCTACGACGCCGACGAGGCGGGGCAGAAGGCGACCGAGCGGTCTCTCAGGCTGCTCGCCGCCTCCTCCATGGAGCTGCGCGTGGCGCGGCTCGAGGGCGGCAAGGATCCCGATGAGATCCTGCGCACAGAGGGAAAGGGAAAAATGGATCTGCTCCTCTCCCGCGCCTCGGGCAGCACCGCGTTCGAGCTGGAACGGGTCGCCGCGGGGATCGATCTCTCCACAGACGAGGGCCGCGTTCGTTATGTGAACGCCGCCGTGGAGGTGCTTGCGCGCGTGGGCAATCCCGTGGAGCGGGATCTGTATATCACCCGAACGGCCGAGCGCGCCGGCACAGGCAAAGCGCCGCTGGCGCAGATGGTGGAGGCCGCGCGGAAAAAACGGGGCAGACGCGCGGAATACGAATCCTTCCGGCGCGACGCCGAAGCGGCCTCGGGCGCGCTCTCCGTATCGCGCGGGGGCGTGATACACAATCCCGAAAAGCGGGATCATCTGCTCGCGGCGAACGCGGAAGAGACGATCCTCGCCTCGCTGCTGAAAAACCCCGATTATCTCACAAAGCTGCGCGGCCGTCTGACGCCGGACGTGTTCATCACGTCCGTGAACCGCAGTATGTTTGAGGATCTCGCGAAGCGCATCCTCTCGGGGCGCGAGGCGGATCTCTCCATGTATCAGGAGAACGCCGAAAACGAGCAGGTCTCATACCTCGCCTATCTCTACACGCTCGGCGATTCGATCGCCGGCACCCTCAGGGAGTGCGAGGAGTGCGTCGACACCCTGCTCTCATGCCGCGTGAAGGAGGCCTCGGTCAACGCCGCAGGCATATCGGATGCGGAGTTCGTCCGCATGATCCGCGAAAAGGGGAGCAGACGTACGCCCTCCCCGTAAGGAGCGGCGCAGGAAAGGAGAGAAACGGATCCGGAATCAAAGCCTGCGCCCTTTCAGAAGAGAAGGCGACTTTCCCGTCTCAGCGGCAATGCCCCTTTGCCCGGATCCGACAGGGGAAGAAAACTGCGAAACGAAAAAAGAATGACGCGAACAGAAACGTATTTATATCACTCAGGGAGGTAAAAAGATATGGAAGCACACGACAAAAAATCCGTTATCATGCACCTGCTGGAGCGCGGCAAGGCCGCAGGCAAGCTCTCCACGCAGGATCTCGACGCGCTGATGGTGGACCACGATTTCGACATCGAGGAGCTCGACAAGCTCTACGAGCTGCTCGAGCAGAACAACATCGAGATCGTGGACGACATGGGCGACAGCGCGCTCGATCCCATCAACTTTGAGGCGGAGATCGGCAAGAGCTACGACGGCGAGGATTCCAAAGGCCTTACGATGGACGACCCCGTCAAGATGTACTTAAAGGAGATCGGCAAGATCCCGCTGCTCACGCCCGAAGAGGAGATCGACCTTGCCATCCGCATCTCGCAGAACGACCGCGAGGCGAAGACGCGTCTCGAAGAGGCGAATCTCCGCCTTGTGGTGAGCATCGCCAAAAAGTACTCCGGCCGCGGCATGCAGTTTCTGGATCTGATCCAGGAGGGGAACCTCGGCCTCATCAAGGCGGTCGAAAAATTCGATTACACCAAGGGCTTCAAATTCTCCACCTACGCCACATGGTGGATCCGCCAGGCGATTACGAGAGCGATTGCCGATCAGGCGCGTACAATCCGTATTCCGGTTCATATGGTTGAGACGATCAACCGGCTGATCAGAATTCAGAGACAGCTTCTGCAGGAGCTCGGCCGCGAGCCGAGTCCGGAGGAAATCGCGGAAGCGATGGATATTCCGGTTGAGAAGGTGAGAGAGATTCAGAAGGTATCACAGGAGCCGGTATCGCTTGAAACTCCGATCGGCGAGGAGGAAGACAGCCATCTCGGAGACTTTATTCAGGATGAAAACGTCCAGGTACCGGCAGAAGCCGCGGCGTACACACTGCTTCGGGAACAGCTCGACGAGGTGCTCGACACTCTGACCGAGAGAGAACGTCAGGTTCTGAGGCTCCGCTTCGGCCTTGATGACGGCAGGGCGCGGACACTTGAAGAAGTGGGAAGAGAGTTCCATGTCACGCGCGAGCGTATCAGGCAGATCGAAGCGAAGGCGCTCCGCAAGCTGCGTCAGCCCTCAAGAAGCAGAAAACTGAGAGATTATCTTGACTGAAGGAAAATGCTCCATGATACTTTCGGAAAGACTGGAAGCGGTGATCGGCATGGTTCCTTATGGCAGCGCCGTGTTCGACGTGGGCTGCGATCACGGCTTTGTGCCGATTGAGCTGGTAAGGCGCGGTATTTCGCCCTGCTGCGTAGCTTCCGATGTTCGGGAGGGACCGCTAAGAAAGGCAAAGGAACACATCTGTGAGTACGGTCTGTCCCAAAGGATCGCGGCCGTGCTTGCCGACGGAGTCCCGAAGGACCTGTCCGGCCTCCGGAATCTGCTCTGTATGGAAAGGGAAACGCAGCTTACGCTTATTACGGCCGGGATGGGCGGTCTTCTGATGCAGTCGATTCTGGAAAATGCGGAAGAGCGGCTTTCCGAGTTTGCGTGGTGTATCCTGTCTCCCCAGCGCAATCCCGAATCGGTCCGGAAAACCCTGAGAAAACTGGGATTTTGCATAACCGACGAAAGAATGGTTCTTGAGGACGGCAAGTATTATCCGGTCATCAAAGCCGGACGAGCGGATCAGGGGGAAGAAGGCGCTGTATTTGCAGCGGATGATGAACTGCTTTCCGAATGCTGCGACAGATACGGTCCCCTGCTGCTTGAAAGAAGGGACGGGATTCTTCTCTCTTATCTGATGAAAGAGAAGAAAGAACTTGTAAAAATCAGCAGTGAAATGTTGAAAAGCACGCACGGAGGTGACGCGTTTCGAAACGTCGAAGAGCGGATCAGGCTGTGTAAAAAAGCACTCGAGATTATGGAGGTGCCGGATGAGAATTTTGGTTAACGGTCAGCCCCGGGAAGTTCCCGACGGGACGGAGCTTTATTCAATTGCGGTCGAAGAGCAGAAGCATTATGACGCGCCGATCGCCCTCGCCGTCGTAAACGGTATGCTTCGGGAATTATTCCACTGCCTGACTTCCGGAGATGCACAGGAGGATGGGATACCCGAGGTTTCCTTTATCACGGTAAATGACAAGGCGGGATACGACGCGTTCCGGAGAAGTCTTTCCATGCTGTTTTTCGCCGCTGTTCACGAGGTGACCGGAGGGCACGCCGGCAATGTGACGCTTCATTTTGCCTGCGGAAGCGGTTTCTACTTCACAATCCGCGGAATGGACCGGATTGACGCCGATTTTATCGGACGAGTAAAGAAGTCCATGCTGGATATGGTGGAGAAAAAGCTTTTATTTACAAAGCAGCAGGTTCCGATCGAAACCGTAAAAAAGAAATTCCATGATTACGGCATGCCTGATAAGGAAAAGCTGTTCCGGATCAGGCTGTCCTCATTCGTCAATATTTATTCGCTTGCGGGCTACGAGGATTATTATTACGGCTTTATGCTGAGTGACACCTCTCTTCTTGGAAATTTCGAGCTGATTCCGTATCATGAAGGGGTTGTCGTTCAGATGCCGGAAAGAGGAAATCCGGACGTAATTCCGCCGTTCATTACTTCCGAAAAGCTGTTTGCGGCGCAGATCGAGGGAGAAAAATGGGCAGAGACCCTTGGCATCGGAACCGTCGGAGAACTGAACGACCAGATTATAGCGGGCAATACCTCGTCGATGATCCTGATTTCGGAGGCCCTTCAGGAGGCGAAGATCTCCGAGCTTGCCGAGATGATAGCGGATAGAGGCAACGTGAGGTTCGTGATGATCGCCGGACCATCGTCCTCCGGGAAAACCACATTTTCGCAGAGACTCGCGATTCAGCTGTCCGCCCACGGACTCACGCCTCACTATATCGGCACGGACAACTATTTTATCAACCGGGAAGATATGGTCCCGGGACCTGACGGAAAGCTCGATTTTGAGAGCATAAACGCGGTTGACACGGAACAGTTCAACGCTGATATGAATGATCTTCTTGCGGGCAAGACCGTTGAGATCCCGACCTTTGACTTTATCACCGGACGCCGCGTCATGAGCGGAGAGAAGATGGTGCTCGGACCGACTGACATTCTTGTCATCGAGGGACTCCATTCTCTTAATGACGCTTTATCTTCGGGACTTCCGGAAGAGAGCAAATTCAGAGTTTACATCAGCGCGCTCACCCAGCTGAATATCGACGAGCACAACCGTGTTCCGTCGGGAGACGGACGCCTGATCCGCAGAATCGTCCGTGACCACAGGACACGCGGCTACAGTGCGTCGGCGACGATCAATCAGTGGGGATCTGTGAGAAAGGGAGAGACCGAAAACGTATTTCCGTACCAGGACAAGGCGGACGCGGTGTTCAACTCCGCGCTTCCCTATGACCTGGCGGCGCTGAAGACCTATGTCCAGCCGCTGCTGTTCCAGGTGGAAAAAACGGATCCGGCCTATTTTGAAGCTCGGAGGCTGCTGAAGTTTCTGGATTATTTCATTGCGATTCCGGTCAGCGGAGTGCCGATGAATTCGATTCTGAGGGAATTTGTCGGGGACGGATGCTTCAGACTGTGAAAGCTATTGCAGGAAAAATGCTTGCAAAAACCGTAAAAAGAGTATAAAGTAGATGTTTCTGATGGGCAGGACATACGGTCGCGGCATGGGAAACCATGACGAGGAAAGTCCGGGCTCCGCAGGGCAGGGTGCCGGATAACGTCCGGCGGGGGAAACCCTCGGGAAAGCGCAACAGAAAAGAACCGCCCCGCCGGTACAAAAGACCGGCGGGGTAAGGGTGAAAAGGCAGTGTAAGAGACTACCGCCTCACTGGTAACAGGGAGGGCATATGCAAGCCCCACCCGGAGCAAGGTTAAAACGGAGCGATACGGCTGCCCGCCGTGCTCCAGGTAAACCGCTTGACCCGTCCGGTAACGGACGGGCTAGACAGATGACCGTACACGACAGAACCCGGCTTATCGTTCTGCCTTATTTTTTGAGAACTCCATCCCATTTCTCTTCACAGTACTTGCAGCGGTAAAGCTCCTTCTCCTTATCGGCGAGAAGGAATACCTGATCAAGACCCTGCTCGATGGAAGTGATGCATCTGGGATTTTTGCAGCTGATTACATTTGTGACTCTGGGCGGAAGCTCCAGGGTCTTTTTTTCTATGATCCGGTTGTCCTTGATGACGTTAACCGTGATGTTGTGATCGATGAATCCGAGAACGTCAAGATCGAGATAATCGATCGGGCACGCAACCTTGATGATGTCTTTCCGACCCATTTTATTGGAGGTTGCGTTTTTGATAATTGCTACCGTACAGTCAAGCTTGCCGAGCTTCAGATAGCGGTAAATCGTCATGGCGTGTCCCGCGGCGATGTGGTCGAGGACAAAGCCCTCTTTCAGTGCGCCGATACTGAGAACGCTTCCTTCAAGCTTCGATCCGCTGTTCATATCCATGGTCATACCCCCTTATCCAGTTCAAGCAGAGTTAAAATCAGAGCCATTCTCGCATAAACGCCGTACTGAACCTGGCGGAAGTACGCCGCGCGCGGATCAGAGTCTACCTCGACGGCGATCTCGTTGACCCTGGGAAGCGGATGAAGAACCATCATCTCGGGCGGAGCAACTTCCATCTTGTCCCTGTCGAGAATATAGAAGTCCTTCATTCTCACGTAATCCGCCTCATTGAAGAAACGTTCCTTCTGTACGCGGGTCATGTAAAGAATGTCGAGATCCGCCATGGTGTCCTTATCAAGCCGGACGACTTCCTCGAACGGAATATTCTTCGACTTCATATCCTCGCGCACATAGCTGGGTACACGAAGCTCTTCGGGAGAGATCAGAACGAATGAGATTCCCGGATAGCGGGACAGCGATGAGATCAGTGAGTGAACGGTGCGGCCGAACTTGAGATCGCCGCACAGACCGATACGCAGGTGGTCGAGACGGCCTTTCAGTGACCGGATGGTCAGCATATCCGTCAGTGTCTGGGTGGGATGCTGATGTCCTCCGTCGCCGGCGTTAATGACAGGAATTCCGGAGTAAATGGAAGCGACGAGCGGAGCGCCTTCTTTCGGGTGGCGCATGGCGCAGATATCGGCGTAGCAGGAGACGATTCGAATGGTGTCTGCGACGGATTCGCCCTTGGTTGCGGACGACGAGTCGCTGCTGTGAAAGCCCAAAGCTTTGCCACCTAAGTTCATCATAGCAGCTTCAAAACTTAAACGTGTTCTGGTGCTGGGCTCATAGAACAAGGTGGCAATTTTCTTTCCATCACATATGTGGCTGTATTTCAACGGGTCTCTTCCAATAGAGTCCGCCAGATCCAAGAGCTTTTCAGTCTCGTCAACGGTGAAATCAAGTGGACTCATCAGATGTCTTGGTGCCATAGTACCTCCTGTTTGGTGCTGCGTTTATAAGAGCCTTTCAGACCCGGCTGCATTTCGTGCCGCGAAACGCGGGCAGGGCGCTGTCTTTTTTCAATAGTAATATAATCATGTGGCGAAATCAAGCTGAATTCTGATACAATATGATGCGGGAAAACCGCTTTATTTACATTAAGAAAGGAAGAGCCTATAATTAAAATGAGTGAAGAAATGGCACTCCTTAGAGAAGAAATTGACAGGATTGACAGCGAAGTCCAGCGGCTGTTCGAGGAGAGAATGGCAGTGTCGGAACGGATCGGCAAATATAAAGCTGAGCACGGACTTCCGGTACTTGACCGGCAGCGGGAGCTTCAGAAGATCGCAGGGCTTAAAGCATCGGCATCTGACGAAAAAAATGCGGAAGGTATCGCCCGCCTCTATGAAACCATCTTTGAAATAAGCCGCAGTCTGCAGGAAAATGAGCCCCGGAAGGCCGGAGGAGACTTACTATGAGCGTAACGACGTTTGCCGCGATTGATATCGGTTCATACAATATATCGATGGAAATTTTCGAGCTGACCAGGAAAAACGGCCTGCGTTCGCTGAACCGGGTCCGTCAGAGCCTGGAGCTCGGACATGATACGTTTGTTCTTAAGAGAATCTCCATGGAGCGGCTCGAAGAGCTGACGAGAATACTCCTCGATTACAGGGATATCATGAAGGAGTACGGAGTCAGCGGCTTCCGTGCCTGCGCGAAGTCAGCGTTCCGTGAGGCAGGAAACATGTATCTCGCCCTGGATCACATCTACAGGGCGACGGGAATAAAGATTGACGTTCTTTCGAATTCCGAACAGAGATTCCTCGGGTATAAATCCATCGCGTCGAGGGGAGAGGAGTTCGAGAAATTTATTGAAAAAGGCACCGCGATTGTGGATGTGGGGGGAGGAAGCATCCAGATCTCGCTGTTTGACAAGGATTCTCTCGTCACCACACAGAATATTCTTCTCGGTTCACTCAGGGTCCGCGAGAGGCTGGCGGCCTTCGAGAAAGAGACCATTCATTACGACAGACTCGTGGAACAGCTGATTCACAGGGATATCGCGAATTTCAAGAGGATGTACCTGAAGAACCGGAAGATTGAGAATATCATCCTGGTGGGCGATTATTTCACCAACCTGATATTCCAGAACAGAAGCGATCTTAACAAGACAGAGAGCCGCGAGACCTTTATGAAATGGTACGATCACGTCGTCTCGGGCTCCCCGAAGGATATTGCGGAGGAACTCGGGATTTCCTCGGAGATGTCCACCGTTCTCCTGCCGATGGCAGTTCTCTACAGGACGCTGATCGACGAGCTGCAGGTGGAGACGATCTGGCTTCCCGGAATCCAGCTGACGGACGGAATCGCCTATGACTACGGCGAGAAGAAGAAGATTATCCGGTCCAACCACAATTTCGAACAGGATATCCTGAAAGCAGCCAAAAACATGGCCAGGCGTTATGCAGGCAACAAAGCCCACAACGAGGCGATTGTCGCTGCAGCCAATGAGATATTCGGGACGGTTAAAAAAATCGCCGGTCTTGACCCGCGCGCAAATCTTCTGCTTTCAGTGGCGTGCTGCCTGCACGACTGCGGGAAATATATCAGTCTCGTCGACGTGGCGGAGTGTTCCTATAATATTATCATGGCGACCGAGATCATCGGCCTTTCGGAAAAGGAACGCCGCATCATAGCGAATGTCGTGAGATACAGCACAACGGAGATTCCCGACTATCAGGAGCTCCGGAAGACCGAACTTTTGGGAGAGGACGATTACATGCAGGTCGCGCAGCTCGCTGCGATACTTCGGATCGCCATTTCGCTCGACCGGAGCATGCTGCAGAAGATGGAAAAGCTGACGGCTGTAAAAAAAGACCGTGAGCTGATCCTGACGGTCAGCACAGGAGAAGACTTTACGCTTGAGAAAGGCATTTTCATGGAAAATGCCGACTTCTTCGAGGAAATTTTCAACATCAGACCTGTTCTAAGAATGAAAGGCGGGAGGTAAGCTTTATGGCGGCTAAACAGACGGTCCGCAAAGCGGAGGAAAAGCCGGCTGCGGAAAAAATAAAGAAACAGGAGACCGTGAACGCTGTTCCGGATCTTGACGCGTACAGTAATTTTTATAACAGAGAACAGTCATGGCTTCTGTTTAACGGGCGCTGCCTGAGCGAGGCGAGGGACTCGAAGATCGTCCCGCTGTTCGAGCGGCTTAAGTTCCTTTCCATCACCCAGTCGAATCTCGATGAGTTCTTCATGGTCAGAATCGCTTCCCTGAAGGACCAGCTGCATGCGGGATATCAGGGCGTCGACATCGCGGGGCTTACGCCGGGCAAACAGCTTGAGGCTCTGTCAGCGCAGGTTCACGACTTTGTCGGACTCCAGTACAGCACTTATAACCGGTCACTGATCCCCGCGCTTGATAAAGCAGGCCTTGTGGTAATCAGCGATTATCAGGAACTGACCGAGGAGCAGAACAAATACTTGGACATGTATTTCGAGGAAGAGATTTATCCGGTGCTGACTCCCATGGCGATGGACTCGTCAAGGCCGTTTCCGCTGATCAGAAACAAGACGCTCAACATCGGCGCCCTGATTTCCGACAAGAAAGCCGAAGGCCTCGGGAAAAAGGGAAAGAAAAAGAAGGAAACCCTTGAATTCGCGACGGTCCAGGTGCCGTCGGTTCTTCCGCGCATCATCGAGCTTCCGGACGGTAGCGAGGGAAAAAAGACGGTTATCCTTCTTGAAGAAGTGATCCGGAAGTACCTCGGAATTCTGTTCCAGCACTATGACGTCGTCTGTTCCGCCGCATACAGAATCATGCGGAACGCGGACCTTACGATTGACGAGGATGAGGCGGAAGACCTTCTCATTGAGATCCAGAAACAGATCAGAAAGCGCCAGTGGGGCGAGGTGATCCGGCTTGAGGTCGACGAGACCATAGACAAACGGCTTCTCCGGATTCTGAAGAAGGAGTTCGCGATTGAGGACAGCGATATCTATCCGATAGCCGGTCCTCTGGATCTGACCTTCTGCATGAAGCTCTACGGGCTTCCCGGATTCGAGAAGTATAAAGAGCCTCCTTATACACCGGCGCCTGTTCCGGAATTCCGCGAAGACGAAGATATCTTCACATCGATCCGGAGACAGGATATCCTCGTGCATCATCCGTACATGACCTTTGATCCGGTAGTTAATTTTGTCCGGACAGCGGCGAAGGATCCCGATGTACTCGCAATCAAGCAGACGCTTTACCGGGTAAGCGGACATTCGCCCATCATTGCGGCGCTTGCCCAGGCTGCCGACAACGGAAAGCAGGTGACGGTGCTCGTCGAGCTGAAAGCGAGATTTGATGAAGAGCACAATATCGCGTGGGCCCAGATGCTTGAAAAGGCCGGCGTTCACGTAATCTACGGACTTCTCGGACTGAAGGTTCACAGCAAAATCACCATGGTCGTCAGACGCGAGGAGGACGGCATCCGCCGGTACGTACATCTCGGAACCGGCAATTACAACGATTCGACGGCCAGGCTTTACACCGACCTCGGACTTTTTACCTGTGACGAGGCAATCGGCCAGGACGCGACCGCGGTCTTCAATATGCTTTCCGGCTATTCCGAGCCGGACCGCTGGTATAAGCTGCTCGTTGCGCCAATCTGGCTTAAGAACGATTTCCTGAAAATGATCCGCCGGGAAGCTGATAATGCCGCAGCCGGAAGACCCGCATTTATTAAGGCGAAAATGAATTCCATCTGCGATCCGGTAATTATTAAAGCGCTTTATGAGGCGTCCATGGCAGGCGTGAAGATCGACCTGCTTGTCCGCGGAATCTGCTGCCTCAAAGTAGGGATACCGGGAATTTCCGAGAATATTACGGTGCGTTCCATCGTAGGAAACTTCCTCGAGCACGCGAGAATTTTCTGGTTCCACAACAACGGCGAGGACGAGCTGTTTATGGGCTCTTCCGACTGGATGCCGAGAAATCTGGACCGGCGCGTGGAGATTGTATTCCCTGTGGAAAGTGAAGCGCTGAAGCTGGAGGTCAGGCATATTCTTGAGACGGAATTTGAGGACAATGTGAAGGCGCACGTGATGCGTGCCGACGGAAGTTACGAAAAAATTGACAAGAGGGGTAAAGCGCTGATCAACTCTCAGGCGATCTTCTGCAAAGAAGCCTGGAGCAAGGTGAAGAAAAAACAGAATCCCACTGAGGGCAGGCGTTTTACACCGGCAAAGACAGCATCGGAGAACCGGGAATAAAGGTTCCTGTGCGGTTTCGGAGGCATGAAAATGGACATACGGGATGATAGTGGTTACGGGTTCATACTTCATGGTGCAGTTGCATACAGTGAGAATAAAAGCAGCCTGAAAACCTTTGACGACGCTTATGTCATCTGTGTGAACGGAATCTGCGAGGGTGTATATGAGCAGATTCCCGAAGAGTTTTCGAATCTGCCCGTTGAGGATTACTGGGATAAGCTGATTATTCCGGGTTTCACGGATCTGCATGTGCATGCGCCGCAGTACCAGATCCGGGGAACCGGTATGGATCTGACGCTTATGGACTGGCTGAGTCAGAACATTTATCCGGAGGAAATGCGCTATAAAGGCAAGCGGTACGCCGAGCGCGCCTATGATCTCTTTGTTGAGGATCTCTATGTGGGCCCGACGACGAGGGCTGTGGTTTTTGCCACGAAGCATGTAGGCGCGACGATGCTCCTTATGGATATGCTGGAGGAAACCGGCCTTGTAAGCTATGTCGGAAAGGTCAATATGGACCGGAATGTGCCCTCGTCTTATGTTGAGACTACGGATGGGTCCATTCGCGCTACTGAAAAATGGCTCGCTGAGGTCAAAAGCCGCGGATACGAGAATACATACCCGATCCTGACTCCCAGGTTTACGCCCTCATGTTCGAGAGAACTGATGGATGCCCTCGGGGAGATGGCGGAAAAATATCATCTGCCGGTTCAGTCACATTTATCGGAAGGCCTTGAAGAGATCGAGTTTGTAAAACAGCTTGAACCCGATGCCGCGTATTACGGGCAGACTTATGAGCGGAGCGGGCTGATCAAAAAAGACCGGAAAACCGTGATGGCCCACTGTGTGTGGTCCGGTATGAAAGAAATAGCCCAAATTAAAGAAAACGGCGTGTTCATCGCCCACTGCCCGGATTCAAACATGAACCTGATGTCAGGGGCGGCGCCGGCGAGCCGGTATCTGGACGAGGGAATCCGGGTCGGTCTCGGATCCGATGTGGCGGGGGGGTCAAATACTTCGATGTTCCGCGCCATGAGGGATGCGGTGACGGTATCAAAACTGAGATGGAGAATATTCGACCGGTCGGTAAGACCGCTCCGGTTCCCGGAGGCATTTTATATGGCCACAAAAGGCGGCGGAGAGTTCTTTGGCAAAGTCGGGTCCTTCGAACGCGGATACGAGTTTGACGCCGTTGTGATTGATGATTCGCAGATCGCCACCATGCATAAACTGGATGCCGCATTAAGGACTGAAAGGCTCGCGTACCTGGCTGACGACCGGCATGTGGTGGGAAAATATGTCAGAGGCAGGAAAATCTATTGATCACTGGCAGATCGGAGATTAAGAATGGAATTTATAAAGAAAGAAAAAAAGAAGGTAGAGAAAATTAACGACCTGGAACAGCGGATGCTGAACTGGCCTGACTGCTATTACCGGGAACGGGACGCGGAAGCGAGAGAGCAGCTTCTTCAGACGGCGGAGGAAAGAAATCTGACGCCGGAGGACAATGCATTCCGGCGGGAACTCTTCGACCTCAGATATGATACGAAGAGAGGACCGGAAGGCAACCGGATCGATAATTTTGTCAAAAGCTGGATGGACCTGAGATTCCTTGCTGAGGGCAAGGACGGGCTGATTTTTAAGACGAGTCCGAAGAAGCTTGATAAGGTCATGGATTCCCTGGGATTTTCGAAGGCTGCTACAAGACAGCAGGAAACGCTGCTGTATCAGGAACTGCGGCATCTCGGAATGCTTTATATCGCTCTTTGCCAGGAGGACAAAAACTATAATTCCGTGCTGTTCGGATTCGGTACTATTTCCGAAGAGAAGCAGGCTTTAAAGATCGCTTCCGAGATCCGGCGCGTCGGAGTGACAGCCCTCGAGCGTTTTGATGCGGAAGAGAAATACAGTCTCTTTACGAATGCCCTGAAAGACGCGTACTGCGATATGTTTCCGGATTATGAAAATGTCATGAAATAAAAAAGATCTCCCTGCAGATCCGTGCCGGTCCGCAGGGAAATAGCGGGAAGCCGCAGCGTTATGCTGCGGCTTTTTACGTGTTCGGAAAAGAAATCTGCGTGCTTCGGTTTCCGCCGCGCAGGGTTCGACTTTGATACGCAGGGGAGACTTAAGGGCATGACACAGACTTGCAAACCGTTTCACTGAATGCTAGAATGAGTTCACTGCGCATGTAATATGCGTCTATGTACTGGCAAAAGGAGGAGAGATTATTATGACAGAAGGCAGAATCTACAACTTTTCAGCTGGCCCGTCCATGCTTCCGGAACCTGTTCTTTGCAAAATCCGTGACGAGATGCTCAACTGCGGCAATTCGGGAATGTCCGTACTTGAGATGAGCCACCGCTCGAAAGTGTACGACGGAATTATCAATGCTGCTGTTGAGAACGTTAAGGAAGTTCTCGGCGTTCCGGATAATTACCGCGTGCTGTTCCTTCACGGCGGAGCTTCAGGCATGTTCGCGGCTGTCCCGATGAACATCGGTACGGGAAGCGGAATTGCGGATTATGTGGTCAGCGGAAACTTCTCGGGCGCTGCCCAGAAAGAGGCGAAGAAGTATCTGAAGGAAGCGCGCATTGCGGGAACTTCGGAAGCAGATAATTTTACCTATATTCCGAAACAGGCAGATCTTAATCTCTCTGCGGATGCAGATTATGTGCATGTCTGCTGGAATAACACAATCTTCGGAACGAAGTACTCCTATATCCCTGAAACCGGCAATGTTCCCCTTGTGGCGGACATGTCTTCGAGCATCATGTCGGAGCCGGTTGACGTCTCCAAATTCGGCATTATCTATGCGGGCGTCCAGAAAAACCTTGCGCCGGCAGGTCTTGCCCTTATGATCATCCGCGAGGATCTGCTTGAGCGTGAAGCGATGAAGATCACTCCGAAGATCTGGAATTTCAAGACAGAGGCGGAAAAGAATTCCATGCTGAATACTCCGGCTACGTTCCCGATCTACGTCGTGAAGCTGGTTACGGATTATCTTAAGGAGCAGGGCGGACTTGCAGCGATGAAGGCAAGAAACGAAGAAAAAGCAGCCCTCCTCTATGACGACCTTGATTCTCAGGATTTCTATAAGTCCGGTGTCAATAAGGAAGACCGCTCCATGATGAACGTGGTGTTCCGCACGGGCAGTGACGAGCTCGACAAGGAATTTGTCGCGGGACAGGCGGCTAAGGGCTTCTCAAACCTTAAGGGACACAGACTTGTCGGCGGCATGAGAGCTTCAATCTACAATGCGATGCCGAAAGAAGGCGTCGAGGCGCTGATCGATTATATGAAGGAATTTGCAGCTTCCCATCAGTAATAAAGAAGCGTTCCCTTTTGCGGAAAAGGAGGAAAAATGGCTGTTTTCAGACCGTTTCCGGCGGTTCGGCCGGTCAGGGACAAAGCGCAGTATGTCGCTGCGCTCCCGTATGATGTAATGAACAGTGACGAAGCGAGAGAAATGGTTCAGGGAAATCCCTGGTCATTTCTTCATGTGGATAAGGCGGAGATTGATCTGCCGCCGGAAACCGGTCTTTACGATGAAATTGTTTACCGTACCGCCGCGGCCAATCTCGCGAAGATGAAGGCGGACGGGATAATGACAAAAGACGGGAAGCCATGTTTCTATCTCTACCGCGAGATCATGAACGGAAGAAGCCAGACCGGCATCGTCGGCTGCGCCTCAATCGATGATTATCTGGACGGAACGATCAAAAAACACGAGCTAACTGTCGCTGCAAAAGAAGAGGACCGCAAGCGCCACGTGGACGTATGCGACGCAAATACAGGCATTATTTTCCTGACGTTCCGGGGCAATGACTGCATTTCCGAAATCATGGCCGAAACCGCAGGCGAAGTGCCGGAATATGACTTTACGTCATCTGACGGAGTGCGGCATATCGTGTGGGTCATTGACCGGGACGACCGGATCGCGGCTCTGATGGACGCGTTCCGGCAGGTTCCTGCCCTCTATATTGCGGACGGACATCACCGGGCGGCTTCCGCGGTCCGCGTCGGGGTAAAAAGAAGAGAGGCAAATCCTTCTTACACCGGGAATGAAGAGTTTAATTATTTCCTCGCAGCGGCATTTCCGGCCGGAGAACTTTCGATCTGGGATTACAACCGCGTGGTGAAGGATCTGAACGGGCTTACGCCGGAAGAATTCCTTGAAAAGCTCCGCAGCTGCTATACCGTTACGCCTTACCCGGAAACGGCATGGGCTGACTCCCTGGAGCAGGTGAAGCCGGAGACGCCACATACCTGTTCTTTGTATATGGACGGGCGCTGGTATTCCCTGAAAGCCGATATGTGCCGGGTTGATTCTGACGATCCGGTGGCAGGACTTGACGTAAGCTTTCTTCAGAATCAGGTGCTCGGACCGGTGCTTG
>CADBRO010000144.1 GCA_902797075.1 uncultured Lachnospiraceae bacterium | reverse complement strand
CTTAATTCCATAGACTTACAGACCCGGGAGTGATATATTTAAAGTGAACATTTATCGGGTGCAGAAGGCACCCGGACACGCTGCATACAAGAGATTCGCTGATTTACGAAAGGAGAAAAAGATGGATAGAATACGGCCTAAAAGTTCTTTTGTATTCAGGTTCTTTCTGGCTGCAGCAGCCGCGCTCTTTATATGCCTTTTTAGCTCAGTGACCGCGCAGGCAGCTGCCAGACTTGTGCTTCTTAAAAATGAAAAGACTTATACTTCTTATGATGTTACAGGAAACGGCGCAAAGGACAAGGTGAGATACAGCGCCAAGCTGGGACGGATCTATGTGAACGGAAAAGCCCAGAAGCTTTTTACCGGCGTATCCGATCCGGCCAGAGTACGGGTTTTTTATTACTCGCTGAACAGAAGCAATACATTTATTCTGGTTGAGTATGCAAAGTCGGCCGCTGTGAAAATATCCAGCGGTTACCGCTATTCCGGAGGAAGATTCAAAAAAGCCTGTGAACCCATGGGCGCATATACGAGCTGCCGGATCGGGCGGCTTTCGGGCAATAATCTGATCCTTTATACAAGCCCTTCATCGGGCGCCGCCACGCTGTCCTTTACCGGAATCTCCGGTAAGCCCTTCGAGTACGAGGAGACCTACAAAATCAACACGACAAAGCATACCGTAGTCCGGGCTTCAAACTACGCAAAGCTCCGCTCAGCTAAGAGTTATTACTACGCGACAAATAAGAACATCAAACTGAGCACCTCCGCAAAAACACTGAATACCTCCGGACCGACGCTTGAATACGGTCAGAAGGTGTCCCTTGGCCGCGTATTCTTCTCATATACCGGCAGCGACGCAAAGAGCGGAACGAAGATATATGAGCTGAAGTTCGCCGGCAAAACAGGGTGGATGAAAGAAACATCGGGAAGAAAATTCGTTAAGACCGATCCTCTCGCTTCTAAGCGGTCTGATTTTTACAAGGATGTGGCTGAAGCAGACTTCTTCCGGAGCATATCTGTTTCCGCCGGCCTGAACAGGTTCATTGCGAGAACCGAAGCAAAGGAGGATCCTGATGCCGGGGAAGGGATCGGTGAAGTGTATAAGGGCACGAATTTTACGGTAACATACTATTCTGACTTTTTTGATCCCACAGAGCAAAAGAAGTTTGAACTGGAAAATACCGGAAATAAGCTGGTCACCTGTGCCGGAGCTGCCATCGGCATGACAGCGGACGAAGCGGCCAAAGCGTATGAGGCGACGCTTAGGAAACGCCATGCGGAAGCAGGCGTGAAGCACAGCTTTAGTAAGGATACGCTTAGCGACGGAGTAGTGCTTAGATTTTGTACAGGCGAGATTACATGGGATGAAGAGGGTGAATGCTATGAGGGCAGTGTTCTTGAAGATGAACTGACTCTCAAGATCAAAAACGGCGTCGTGTCTTCTTATGTGTATAAGCAGACTATAAGTGAAGGTGCAAATGACTGATTTCACGGACAAGCTGCGCAGCGGATTGCGAGTGTCCGCTTTACCCGGGCCTAAGCAGGCAGCTTCGTGATCTGCTTAAATCCGGAAGAGGGAAACAAATCTGTCACCATCAGCTTTTATGATCAGCACGAAAAAGCGGTCAGATAGAAGCTGATGGTGCTTTTATTCTCTTTGGGACATAATCATTTTTAAACGGGCAGCTGGACGGGATTTTACCTTTCCGGATCATTGTTTCTTCCCCGCAAATACTGTATCATAGACCTATCCGGTTGTTTTAAAGGAGAATTTTATATGGATGAAGAAAAAATTGTCCGCCTGGCCAAACCGAAAAAGAAAGGTCTTTTGTCACTCATCTTCAGCCGTTTCCTGATTATCCTCATCCTGCTTGTTCTGCAGGCCCTGGTCTATGTTGCCATATTCGGCTGGCTGAATAAGTATATGTCGCATTTCTATGTGTTCATGACGTTATTTACGCTGGTCATGCTCATATACCTTTTTATGAGCAGAATCGACGCGTCAGCCAAGCTCACCTGGCTGTTGATCATGGCGGTGCTGCCATTTGTCGGTGCAGTATTTCTTCTGTACACACAGACCAATTTCGGGCACCGCAAACTGAAGCAGGATGTGGAGGATCTGATCAACAGGACGAAGAATATGATTCCGCAGTCGGAGCGGGTGACGGAAAAGCTGAAGTCGGACGGCGGCGATACGGAAGATCTTGCCAGATATCTGGGCCGCAGCGGCTGTTTCCCGGTATACGACAATACCGAGGTGACGTATTTTCCTCTTGGCGAGGATAAATTTGAAGCCATGCTTAAGGAGCTGGAACGCGCGGAGCGCTTCATTTTCATGGAGTACTTCATCATCGAAGAAGGCTACATGTGGGGTAAGATTCTGGAAATCCTGATCCGGAAGGCTAAAGAAGGCGTGGACGTCCGGGTCATGTACGACGGCATGTGCGAGATGTCTACCCTGCCGGCGGATTACTGGAAGCTGCTTGAACAGAACGGTATAAAAGCAAAACCCTTTGCTCCGATCGTACCGGTTTTGTCGACCCATTACAATTACAGGGACCACCGGAAAATCCTCGTGATTGACGGGAAGACCGCATTTAACGGAGGCGTAAATCTCGCGGACGAATACATCAACAAAAAGGAACGGTTCGGGCACTGGAAGGATACGGCGGTTATGCTGAAAGGCGACGCCGCGAAGAGCTTCACCCTGATGTTCCTCCAGATGTGGAATATCGGTGAGAAGCAGCCGGAGTTCAAGCCGTATCTTAAGGATTCCGGATATACGCCTGTGACGGCGGAAGGCTTTGTAATGCCCTATGGGGACTGCCCGCTTGATGAGGATAAGGCCGGTGAGATGGTCTATATCGATATCCTCAACAGGGCGGGGGATTACGTGCATATCATGACCCCGTATCTGATTCTCGACGGTGAGCTGGAGACAGCAATCAAGTTCGCGGCTGAGAGGGGCGTCGACGTGAAGTTGATCCTTCCCGGGATTCCGGATAAGAAAGGCGCGTTTTCCGTCGCGAAATCACATTACAGCTCGCTGACAGACTCGGGAGTGAAGATCTATGAATATACGCCCGGATTTGTCCACGCGAAGGTGGTCGTAAGCGACGATGAAAAAGCTGTCGTCGGCACCATAAACCTGGATTACAGGAGCCTTTATCATCATTTCGAGTGCGCTACCTACATGTATAAGACAGGCTGCATCTCTGCGATTGAAGAGGATTTTCAGAATACACTGGCAAAATGCAGCCCTGTGACGAAGGAGAGTATTAAGAAAGAGAAGCTTGGTTATAAGCTGCGCGGCATTTTGCTGAAATTTGTTGCGCCGCTCATGTGACTTAGATTATTTACCGCAAGGGAGGTTACTGATGGCAAACAGACTGATTAACCGTGAGTTCTATGACGCGGTGGTTCAATTTGAGACAGATGAAGCAGCACAGGATTATTATTATCAGGTAATGGGAAGCGAGACAGGGCTTGCCGGAGGCAGGAAGGAGACTGTGAGGGATCAGATACTCCGCGTCTACGCGATGCTTTTCTGCGATGAAAAGGGAGCCAGCCCCGGATATATCGCGGATTTTGACGATGTCGCCGGTACGGCGGACCGTCTGTACATCGGGAGCGCGAAGTTTGACCCGGAGCACTGGTACCGCATGCAGCACCATTTCCCCGTGATCGACGAGGACAATTACGAGCGTTTCGCAGCGCTTGTAATTGCGGATCTCAGCGCGGGACCGCTTCATGAAGAAGCGCTGAAGGGCGTCAATATGCTGCTTGTCGGTGAAAAGGATCCGCTTCAGATGACACAGGAAGAAAGAATGCACCAGAAGGTTCAGGCGGTCGGCTTTGTCCAGGGAGAATAATTATGACGATTATTGCAGTAGATGATAATGCGGAAAACCTGAATGCCGTATCGGAACTTGTGGAGCAGGTAAGTCCGGGGGCGGAGCTGATGTGCTTTGACAGCGGCCTTTCGGCGCTTGCGGAAGCAAGAAAAAAGGAAATCGATGTGGCCTTTCTCGATGTGGATATGCCGGAGCTTGGAGGCATCGACCTCGGACAGTATCTCCGCGACCTGAACCCGTTCGTGAATCTGATTTTTATGGACGAGAAGAAGGATTTCGGATATGAAGCTCTCGCGATGCACGCAAGCGGATGCCTGATGAAGCCTGTGGAAGAGGCCGCCGTCAAAAGCGAGATGGAGGATCTTAGGTATCCTGAGGAGAGAAAGAAGCACAAGAGAGTTTTTGCCCAGACCTTCGGGAATTTCGAGCTTTTCGTCGACGGAAAGCCTGTGCAGTTTAAATATTCGAAGACGAAGGAGATCGTCGCAATTCTCATCAACAACCGCGGCGCGCAGACGACGAACGGAGAGATCATCGCGTCGCTCTGGGAGGATGACGGTGATCCGGAGAAGAAGACGTCCTA
The DNA here is from genome assembly GCA_902797075.1 of uncultured Lachnospiraceae bacterium. Taxonomy (GTDB): domain Bacteria; phylum Bacillota; class Clostridia; order Lachnospirales; family Lachnospiraceae; genus Chordicoccus. The sequence continues at coordinate 6,763 of CADBRO010000144.1, read as the reverse complement.
TCTCAGCAATCTGCGCCAGGATCTGCAGAATACGTTCACGCGCCTCAAGCTGAACGGCATTCTCGTGAAGCAGCGCGGCAGCATGGCGATCGACACGGAAAAAATCGAGTGCGATCTCTATGACTGGCTCGAGAAGAAGAAGGATTCGAAATATCATTACCTCGGCGACTATATGAATCAGTACAGCTGGCCGGAGTACCGTCATGCCGAGCTCGATGAGATCAGTTACGCGTTATACGATGATTAAGGAGGCGCGCCTGTGAGACATTTTATTATTGTGAAATGGAAGCAGCCGGATGAGATGCGCGGGAAGCTGGACGGGATCGAAGCCATTTTCAAAAAGACGCTTGAGATATCCGGCATACACAAGGTATCCCTCCATCCCTCCTGCTCGGACCGCGCCAACCGGTATGACCTGATGATCGAAATCGAGATGGACGCGGAGGCTCTCCCTGCCTACGACGCATCGGAGCCGCATCACTTCTGGAAAGACACATACGGTGAAGCGATTCAAAGCAAGGCGATCTTTGACTGCGAATCGTGACAGCAATCCCTGACGTCTCAGACGCAGAGACCGGGATTCATGGGGATTGCATGACGTGTATTTAGTTAACATAATTTACTGACAGCATAAGGAGAAGACGCTATGCCCTGTACAACCATACTGGTCGGAAAAGAGGCTTCCAATGATCATTCCACAATGATCGCGCGGACGGATGACGGCCATTTTGACGTAAAAAAACTGATCGTTGTGGCTCCGGACAAACAGCCGCGGAAATATAAAACCGTGATTTCGCATCTGACGATTGATCTTCCGGACGATCCGCTTCGGTACACCGCGTGTCCGAATGTGGACCTTTCCGAGGGAATCTGGCCGGCAGCGGGAATCAATGCAGCGAATGTCGGAATGACCGCAACGGAGACGATCACGACGAATCCGCGCGTGCTTGCAGCGGATCCGTACGTGGAGTACAGGAAGGCGAAAACACGCAGGGAAAAGGATGTGCCGGGAGGAATCGGTGAGGAGGATCTGGTCACACTGGTCCTTCCCTACATAAGAAGCGCGAGGGAGGGGGTCTTACGTCTCGCGTCGCTTCTTGAAACCTACGGAACCTATGAGTCGAACGGGATTGGCTTTAATGACGAAAATGAGATCTGGTGGATGGAGACCATCGGTGGTCATCACTGGATTGCGAGACGGGTGCCGGATGAGGCATGCGTAATTAATCCGAATCAGTTAGGGACGGACGGCTTCGATCTTGAGGACGCCATGGGAGAGCAGAAAGAAAATCTCTGCTCGAAGGATCTTCCGGAGTTTATCGAGAAGAACCATCTGAATCTCAATAATGACGGCGCCTTCAATCCGCGCAACATCTTCGGATCAAGAACGGATATGGATCATATCTACAACACTCCGAGAGCCTGGTTTATGGGAAGGTATCTCGCGCCGGCATCCTACTGCTGGGACGGACCGGAGGCGGATTTTACGCCGGAAAGCGACGATATTCCCTGGTCCTTTATTCCGGACCGCAAGGTAACGGCGGAGGATGTGAAATATCTCCTTTCATCGCATTACCAGGGAACCCCCTATGACCCGTATTCAAACAGGGACACGGGGAAACGCGGCATGTACCGGTCGATCGGCATCAACAGGACCGGTGTAACCGCACTCTGCCAGATCCGGAGCGGCGTTCCGGAGGAAGTAAAGGGAATCGTATGGATCTGCTTCGGGAGCACTACCTTCGGCGCGATGCTTCCCGTCTATGCGAATGTTCCGAAGATGCCGCGGTATCTTGCGGACGTACATACGGATGTTTCCACAGAGAACTTTTACTGGGGAAGCCGCCTGATCGGCGCGCTGGCCGACCACAATTTCTCCTCATGCATCCAGCAGATCGGAAGATATCAGAACGCGGTCGCGTCGGAAGGCCGGAGAATCATTCTTGAATATGACGAAAAAATAAAGGACGGTGCGGAAGCGCCGATTCTTGAAAAGGCAAATGAAGAGCTCGCGGATATGGCTAGGAGGCATACGACCGATACGCTCGGAAAGGTTCTGGCGGAAGCGTCGGTGCGGATGAAAAACGGTTTTAATATGGCAGATAATTAATCAGAGCGGGGATTTTATCCCCGCTCTGACTGTAGACAAAATCCGGGATCTCATCCCGCACTTTGTCTACAGTCTGAACCGTACGCAAGTACGGTTTTTTTACGCCGGTATACTTTTGCAATTTAACGTGTGACATTTGGAGCGCGAGAGAGTATAATCAATCCCTGACTGGAGGTAACTGATATTGGAAAAGAAATTCAAATTATTAATCATAAATCCCGGTTCGACATCCACAAAGGTGAGTCTTTTTGAAAATGAAACCGTTCTTTTCGAGAGAAGCCTTTTTCATGACGCGCCGGAACTTCTGAAATTCCCGCATGTAAATGACCAGATCCCTTTCCGTTACGGGGTGATTCTCGATATGCTGAAGGAGGAGGGATACGATCCCGCGGACATCGATGTTTTTGTGGGCCGCGGAGGTTCCGCCTGCACGCAGCCTGGCGGCGTCACAAGAATCGACGCGCGTCTTTATGATGACACGGTAGCTGCAGTCGGCGGGAGTGAGCATCCGGCCAAGCTCGGCGTTATGCTTGCCTGGAAATTTGCGAATGAGTTCGGGAGAGCGTCTTATACGCTGAATCCGACGAATGTTGACGAATACTGCGATTACGCCCGGCTGACCGGAATCCGGGGCTTATACAGGGTATCGCACTCCCACGTGCTGAACCAGAAAGCTGTTGCCGACTTCCACGCGGAATCAATTGGGAGGCGCTACGAGGACTGCAATTTCATCGTAGCCCATATCGACGGAGGCATCACGGTAAGCGCCCATGATCACGGGAAGATGGTGGACGGAAATATGGGAGCTGACGGAGAAGGAGCTTTCACCCCGACGAGAATCGGAAGCGTTCCGGTGCTGCCTCTTCTCGATTATATCGAGGAGCATTCCGTAAATGACGTGAGGCTTATGTGTTCGAGAGCCGGCGGCTTTGTCAGTCTTTTCGGAACGTCGGATTCAGACGTGATCCACGATATGGTCGAGAAGGGTGATCCGAAAGCTTCTCTTGTGTGGAACACGATGATCTACCAGATCTGCAAGATGATCGGTGAGATGAGCGCGGTTCTTTGCGGAAATGTGGACGCAATCCTTCTGACCGGCGGACTTATGCGTTTTGATGATATCACGGAAGGTATTCGGAAACGCTGCGGATGGATTGCTCCGATCAGTGTGTATCCGGGAGAGATGGAACAGGAGGCTATGGCGATTCCGGTACTCCGCGTGCTTCGCGGGGAAGCGGAGGCGCAGACTTATTCAGGAAAGCCTGTATGGCAGGGGTTTGACGGCGTCACTTTCTGATCAGATGCCGGGGAGGTATGCTTTATGAGTATGATGGAAAGAGTCAGGGAAAAAGCGCGCTCGAATGTAAAGAGTATCGTATTTCCGGAGGGTGATGAACCAAGAACCGTGAAGGCCGCGGCGATTCTGGCGGCAGAAGGCCTGGCAGTACCGATTCTTCTGGGAAATGAGGAGAGAATTCATAAGACCGCAGCTGAGGCCGGGGCGGATATCAGCGGGATTGCGATCGTCGATCCGGCCGACAGCCCGAAGGCACAGACCTACGCCGAGGCCCTCTTCGAGCTTCGGAAATCAAAGGGACTCGATCTTAAGGGAGCTGAAGAGCTGACAGCCGATCCCATGTATTACGGCATCATGATGGTCAAGATGGGCGACGCTGACGGGCTTGTCTCCGGCGCGGTTCATACGACGGGGGATATGCTGAGGCCTGCTCTTCAGATCATCAAGACGAAGCCCGGTATTAAGATCGTATCTTCCAGCTTCCTCATGGACTGCCCGAATAAAGAGATCGGAGACGACGGCCTCCTCGTCTACGCGGACTGCGTCGTCATGCCAAATCCTACAGCGGAGGAGCTTGCACAGATCGCGGTTTCGGCTGCCGATACGGCGAAAAATCTCTGCGGCGTTAAGGAGCCGAGGGTGGCGCTGCTTTCATTTTCTACAAAAGGAAGCGCGAAGCATGAGCTTGTCGATAAGGTGCAGAAGGCTGCGGCGATTGCGCATGAAATGGCGCCGGAGCTCCTTCTTGACGGAGAACTTCAGTTCGACGCCGCAATCGTTCCGGAGATCGGCGCTTCGAAGGCGAAGGGAAGCCCAGTGGCCGGCCGCGCGAACGTTCTGGTATTCCCGGATCTTCAGGCCGGAAATATCGCCTATAAGATCACACAGCGTCTCGGCGGGGCAGAGGCCTTCGCCGTTCTGCAGGGCCTCGCGAAACCGTGCAATGATCTCTCCCGGGGATGCTCGGTAGAGGATATCGTGAATACGGCTGTACTTACTGCCGTTCAGGCAGCCGGAAGCGGGGAAACATGAGTTCTCCGAAAGGACAGCGCGCATGAAAAATCCCGAAAAACGGTTGACGAAACCATTTTTCGGTGGTAACATAACGCAGAAATAAAGGCTGTGACGAAGACGGTCGGAAAGAAAGCTTTCAGAGAGCCGGTGGATGGTGTGAACCGGCAGCGGAATTTCCATAAGACCCATCACTTCCGAGCCGGAGGTCCGAAAGAGAGAAAACTTTAGTAGGCGCCTTCCGTGACTGCCGCGTTAGAGCAAAGGGATTGACGGATCCCGGTGAGTGGTCGTTTTTAACGGCAATTTGAGTGGTACCGCGGGTGTAAGCTGCACTCGTCTCAAAGAAGAGACGATGCAGCTTTTTCTGTTTGTATAAAAATTCCAAACGAGGAGGAAACCATCAATGGCGGCTTTAGAAGCGAACAATCTGAAGGAAGTAGCGCAGCGTATCCATGAGATGCGCGAGATTTCCGGTTTATCCGTCGGTGAAATGGCGCAGAAGACGGAAGTGTCCCGTGAGCAGTACATGGCTTACGAGTCAGGAGAGGTCGATCTGCCGTTCACATTTATTCACAAATGCGCGCTTACCTTTAACGTAGGCATGAGCGATCTTCTCGAAGGACAGAGCGCGAGGCTTTCGTCCTACACCGTATCGAGAAAGGGCCATCTGCAGGATAAGATTACGGAAGACGGAATTCAGATTGTCAACATGGCTCCGATGTTCGTCAATAAAATTGCGGAACCTTATTGGGTTACCTACGAATACTCCGAAGAGCTGCAGGATCAGCCGATTCACACGACGAGACATTCAGGACAGGAGTTTGACTATATCCTGAAGGGCAGACTGAAGGTTCAGGTCGGCGATAATATTGAGTATCTCAGCGAAGGCGACAGCATTTTCTACAACAGCTCTTCTCCTCACGGCATGATCGCGGTAGACGGCAGGGACTGCACATTCCTCGCCCTCGTCATGCCCGGTTCCGGCGCGAAGGAAACCGTAATCCGGGATACACTGATCAGCACGAAGAAATCAAAAAAGAGCCACGTCTGTGATAATTTCATAGAGACAGTCGAGAATGAAAAGGGGCTTCTGCAGTCGATCCGCTTTAAGAATGAAGCGACGTTCAATTTCGGCTTCGACGTCGTCGACGCGATCGCCCGCAAAGACCCTGAAAAGCTGGCGATGATCCATATCTCAAATGACGGCACGGAGCGGCGTTTTTCTTTCCGCGATATCAAGCGCGCCTCCAATCAGTGCGCGAACTATTTTAAGACGCTCGGAATCCAGCAGGGAGACCGTGTCATGCTGGTATTGAAGAGACATTACCAGTTCTGGCCGGTGATTGTCGGTCTTCACAAGCTGGGAGCGATCGCGATTCCGGCTACGAGCCAGCTGCAGTCCCATGACTTTGAGTACCGCTTCAACGCGGCCGGCGTCAAGGCGATTGTCGCGACGACGGAGGACGATGTCCCCGAGCAGGTGGAATTCGCCCAGATCGACAGCCCGACTCTTGAGATCAAGATTCTTGTCGGCGGCCAGCGCGAGGGATGGCACGACTTTAACGAAGAGATCGACCAGTACAGCACGCATTTCTACAGGACCAAGACTTCTCCCTGCGGAAATGACACGATGATCATGTTTTTCACATCCGGCACGACCGGTTATCCGAAGATCGCGGCTCACTCTTACAAATACCCGCTCGGCCATTACATCACAGCGAAGTACTGGCACGGAGTGAGCGACGAAGGACTGCATTTCACCATTTCCGACACGGGATGGGGAAAGGCTCTCTGGGGCAAGCTGTACGGCCAGTGGCTGTGTGAAGGAGCAGTATTCACCTACGACTTCGACCGGTTCCACGCTTCGGAGATCCTTCCGATGTTCGCGAAGTACAAGATCACGACGTTCTGCGCGCCGCCGACGATTCTCCGTATGCTGATCAAGGAGGATATCTCAAAGTACGATCTTTCCTCTATCGTGCATATGACGACGGCAGGCGAGGCTCTGAATCCGGAGGTCTACATCCAGTTTGAAAAAGCGACGGGGCTTCAGATTATGGAAGGCTTCGGCCAGACCGAGACAACGATGGTGATCGGAAATCTTCTCGGAGGCACCCACAAACTCGGATCCATGGGCAAGCCGTCGCCGCTCTATGATGTAGAGCTGCTGGACGAGGACGGAAATCCGGTTCCGGACGGCGAGCCGGGAGAGATCTGCATCCGCACATCGGAAAATGTGCCCTGCGGCCTGTTCCAGGGATATTACCGGGATGCTGCTTCCACCGGAGAGGTGTGGCACGACGGCTGGTATCACACGAGAGACCAGGCTTGGCGCGACGAGG
>CADBRO010000143.1 GCA_902797075.1 uncultured Lachnospiraceae bacterium | reverse complement strand
TTCAATTCCAGCATGGCCGTTTCGCCATGCTATTTCTTGATTTTTCAATTCTCGCATGGCCGTTTCGCCATGCTATTTCTTGATTTTTCAATTCCAGCATGGCCGTTTCGCCATGCTATTTCTTGTTTTTTCAATTCTCGCATGGCTGTTCCGCCATGCTACTTTCTGATTTTTCAATTCTCGCATGGCCATCCTGCCATGCCAGATCTTGATTTTTCATTTCTCGCATGACCGCTTCGTCATGCTGTTTCGCTATTGCCTCAAAGCTGCTTCAAATCTGCCTCAGATCATCCCGAACTTTTCCTCATCCGACAGCCTCTGCAGGAGCTCGCGCCATTCCGGCAGCGGGCCGCCCTTCCGTCTCGCCATCGCCGCGTCGAGAGCCCGGATCGTCGGCGCGCGCTCGATGAATTCCTCGGCATTTCTGATTCTGCCCGGCTGATAATACACCATGAGACTCGCAAACGGAATGATCAGCTCCTTCATTCCCGGGATGCCGGCAATTTCATGAAGCTTCATATCCCACACTCTCCGGCCGGAGTTTAAACTGTAGCGCCGGAAAGATATGTCATTCCCGGTATTCTTCCAGATCCGCAGCTCCCGGCGGACTCGCATCAGCATCTGCGCTTCCTCTTCCGCCTGCTTCCGCGTGATAAAGTATCTGTGCTTTCCTTCGGGCTCCATCTCCCTCACAAGAAGCGCAATCCCGGTTCCAAGAAGCATCGTAAGAAGCTCCGGATTCTGCCTGAACTTTTCAAACATACCGCGGTAAAGGACCTGTGTCCGGATTCTGGTCCAGAGAAATTCATTCGGCTTTTTACCCGAAAACACTTCTCTCCGTATCTCTTCGACATACTCATCCACAGAAGCGTATGCCTTTCCGAAAAGGCGGATCGTGCAGGATGCGTCATTTGTAAACTGCTGGTATTCGGCGGTCTTCCTCCCGTAACTGATGCTGTTCCCGGACCGCCCTGAATTTTCCTCCATCCCCTGTCTCCAGGCTGCGATACTGCTGGGTCCGGGGGACATATCCGGCAACTCGGAGGTATTCATCATGTCCGCTCCGCCCACTCTCCCCGGCAGCCCGGAGGTATTCACGCTGCCAGCTCCGCTAATTCTTCCCGGCAGCCCGGAGGTATTCACACTGCCAGCTCCGGCTACACTCCCCGGCAGCCCGGAAGTATTCACACTCCCAGCTCCGGACATCCCGTCCGGCTGCCGGCCCTGATCTCCTTCCGCCAAAGACATCTCTTTCTCATACGCCTTCGCGAGAGCCTCCGAGGGAAGCTGTCCGGTTATCCCGGATACTGACGAACCCGAAATGTCCGATTCGATGAAATCCTCCATCTCCGGATCTTCGTCATCCTCACCGGAATCAAATAACAGGCTTGAGAAATACATATACTCCGGCTCGTAGCAGCAGAATTCAATACTGATGCCGTAACCACGGTTCTTCCCGAGCCACTCGTTTGCCGTGTCGAAAATGGTTTTCGCAGCTATCTCCGGCGGGAAGCCGGTTCCCACATCCGGAACCGAAATCAGCGCCATCGAATGAATCCCGCGCTTTTTCGCGGCCTCAAGGAGATTCATGAGTCCCCTCCGGCACCGTGTCTTTAATTCCGCAGAATCTTCCGCTCCCTCAAACAGTTTCGGGTCCCAGCCCGCCACTCCTTCGCAGCCGGTCTCCTCCGGAACGCCCCGGCGAAGAAACAGGTGGCTCTTCTCCGCATCCGTGAAGCGTCCCGCCATTATCATTGTAATAAGGTCTTCCGAAAGAAGAAAATCGTGGACGCCCGGATTCACGGTCAGGCAGCCGGATTCATCCCCTTTCCGGAACGCGGTCTCCAGAAGCTTGGCAAGCTGCTCGGAATGGAATCCGTTCTCCATTCCTCCCGGAAGCTCCTTTTTTCCGGTAAAAATCTGCTTTCCGGTATCATCCGCATAAAAATAAGCGCCTTGATTCAGGCGTATAAGAATGCTGTCTATCACCTGGTACAGGTTCACATCCGTCGGTTCCGTCAAATACTGATTCAGCATATCGACGACAATCCCGTTTCGGCTGACAAGTGTCCCGGTTTCCATATTGTACCCTCCGACCCCTCGCAGAATTCGATGTCACACAATACTGATCTTATCATATTCCGAAATTGTTTACTATGCAGATCCTGTATAAAAACACCGCGGCCTGGGAGATGAGCGGCGGCAATCCATGTCAATGCGCTTCAGTTCCTGCTGAGTCTGCGGACCCGGGAGACTTGCGACGGCAATCATGATCCGCAGCCTGCAGGTGACGGATCGTGTATCTCGAAAGCATTTTTCACGCTAAAACCGTGCTTCCTGTCACTGTGTTTTTTGCTATAATGAGAGATACTGAATAATCATTTCATGGAGGCTCTTATGAAACTGACGTTTAAGCAAAAAGCCGCATTCGGCATCGGCGCCGTCGGCAAGGACATGGTTTATGCCCTGTCGTCGTCATTTATCATGTACTATTATCAGGACATACTCGGACTGTCCGCCTCGTTCGTCGGACTGATCCTTATGATCGCCCGGGTCTTCGACGCATTCAACGATCCCTTCATGGGCATTATCGTCGCGAAGACAAAGACCCGCTGGGGCCGTTTCCGCCCCTGGCTCGTCACAGGCACCGTTCTTAATGCGCTGGTCCTCTATGCGCTGTTCTCCGCCCCTGATTTAAGCGGAGCCTCGCTGATGGTATATTTCTCCATCGTCTACATCCTCTGGGGCGTCACCTACACGATGATGGACATCCCGTACTGGTCGATGATTCCGGCCATTACTTCCACTCCTTCGGACACGGAAAATCTCTCGGTCGTCGGCCGTACCTGCGCCGGCATCGGTTCCGCACTGATCGCCATGGGCACAATGATGATGGTCGGTTTTCTTGGAAATGGCTCCGAGCGCCAGGGCTTCCGTCTTGTCGCGCTTATCGTCGCGGTCATTTTCGTGGTGACCGAGCTGATCTGCGCCGTTTCCGTCAGGGAACACAAATCGGACATGCACACCGCGTCGGTCTCAGAAATGTTCAAGGCGCTTTTTTCAAATGATCAGGCCCTCATCGTCGTGCTTACCATCGTTCTGATCAACAGCGCTCTCTATCTGACTTCAAACCTCGTGATCTATTTCTTCAAATACGACATGGGCGGCGAGGCATGGAGAGCAAACTATACGCTGTTCTCCACCGTGGGCGGCGCCTGCCAGATCCTGGGCATGATGATCGTATATCCCGCACTCAGGAGAAAGCTCGAAAACACGCAGATCTTCAAGGTTGCGCTCTGCGCCGGAATGACGGGCTACATCGTTCTGCTTGCAATCTGCATGACCGGCAATTCGGGAAGCCTCCCGCTTCTTCTGATTCCGGGAGTCATTATTTTCGCGACGAACGGCATTCTGTCGGTACTGACAACCGTTTTCCTCTCCAACTCCGTTGATTACGGCGAGCTGAAGTCCGGCCAGCGGAATGAAAGCGTCATTTTCTCAATGCAGACTTTCGTCGTTAAGGCTGCTTCGGGCCTCTCCGTCTTTGCCGCAGGAATCGGTCTGGACGTAATCGGCCTCGTAGGCAACACGGACGAAACCGGCCCGATCGCCGCCCAGTCCGCATCGACTCTGAACGGGCTCCGTCTCATCATGACGATTTTCCCGCTGATCCTGCTGGCAGCTGCCTTTATATTCTTCACCCGGAAATTCATTCTTTC
>CADBRO010000142.1 GCA_902797075.1 uncultured Lachnospiraceae bacterium | reverse complement strand
TCCCTTCTCCATTCTCTGCTTGTAGCACTCGGCTCTCAGCATGACGTTGACGTTGAAATGCGCTCCGACCTCGCGGAGGAATTCCACGTAGTTGAGACCGAGCAGCCAGTCCGCATTGTTGACCATCAGCGCCTTGCCGTCGGAGAAATCGATAAAGCGGCTCATCTGAACCTTGAATGAGTCGATATTATGCTGGATCTGCTCCTTCGTCAGCATTTTTCTCATATCCGTTTTGCCTGACGGATCGCCGATCATTCCGGTGCCGCCGCCGAGAAGCGCGATCGGTTTGTTGCCGGCCATCTGAAGCCGCTTCATAAGGCAAAGAGCCATGAAATGTCCCACGTGAAGGCTGTCCGCGGTCGGATCAAAACCGATGTAAAATACGGCTTTTCCGGCATTAACAAGATCGCGGATTCTTTCCTCGTCTGTCACCTGGGCGATGAGCCCTCTTGCTTTCAGTTCCTCGTAAATCTGCATTTTATTTTTCCTCCTTTAAGAACCCAAAGGGTTCGCTGTCATGCAGGAAATGCATTAGCTGAAGCGCCGCATTTCCCGCTACTCTTTCCTCTTTAAGAATTCTCCGCACCTCATCCCGGTCTGCGAGTACGACTTCTATCTCCTCGGTTACCTCGAGATGCTGGTTCCGTATATCGCCCTCGCCGTAGCCGTAAACGAAGGCGCACGCTTCATCCGTCATGCCGTCCGTCATATAGTAAGGCTTCGTATACATCGGATCCGCATGAACCGGCGTAAGAACGAGGCCGGTTTCCTCATAAACCTCGCGTATCGCGGCTTCGTAATAGTCTTCTCCGGATTCCACAAGGCCTGCGGGGAATTCATAGACGTATGCTCCCACCGGCCAGCGGAACTGACGGATCAGAAGCACATGGTCCTTTTTCTCGCCGCACAGGACGTATACCGTAACTCCGTCCGCCCTGGTTGTTCCCCTGCGGATCTCCAGTCCGTCTACGTCTTCTGCCCTCGATGCGAGGAAATACTTCCCCGGCGTCCCGTTTTTCCTGATTGTTTCCAGCTCAAAGAAATTCAGAAACGCATTATGCGTCACCTGCGTTATTTTACTGATTACTCCCATAGTCCGTTTCCCCGTCAGCTGTTATTCGTATAATAATCGATGTTTACCTCGCCCGTTCCCTTGGTATGAACGCTTTCGTCATACTCGCGGCCGTATACGACGACGGCTTCGCCGAGTTCCACATTGTTGTATACGTCGCTCATGACCCATTCGGGAACATTGACACAGCCGTGGGATCCGTCATAGAGCCAGATATCTCCGCCGAAATGTTCTCTCCACGGAGCATCATGGAGGCCTTCGCCGCCATTGAAACGCACCCAGTAACTCACCGGCTCAGAGTATCCCTCAACAGCGACGTCACCGAGAACCGCGTCCTCCTCTTTGAGATTGATCGCGTAGCAGCCTTGATAGGTTACCCTGCCGAAGACGGGAAGCCCCGTGACCACTTCCGTATCGGCGACTACTTCCCCGTCTTTCCATACCCATACATGCTGATCGTCGATGCTTACCTCGACGTAATTACCGCCCAGCCCCTTGTTGGTGTGATAAGGGGGTTCATTATAATACGGAACGTCGTAGGATCCGTTGTCTCCCGCGGTGATCCTGTCATAAATGTCCTGGGGAGTTTTTTCGTCGTCGATCTCGTACCCGTAATTACCGTAGGGCTGGATCCAGACCTCATTGCCGTAGTACGTGGTAAATTTGAACTGATGCGCGTAGGTATCCCAGTCATACTTCCACTCGGCAACCAGCTCCCTGATCTTCTCCATGCTGAGCGTAACGTTCACTCCGTCGTCCGAAAGAAGCGTCGCGATCTTAGGTCCGTCGAACACCACGATGTTTTCTGCCACATCATAGGTAAGCCCGGACGCCGCCAGATAAGAATTCCACTGCTCTCTTCTGGAGACCAGGTTTTCATCCTCTGAAGTAATCTCCGGCATATACTGATACGCGGTAAGATCAAGATTTTTCCTGCATGCTCCGACGGCCTCCCTTATAGCGCCGGCAGCTTCTTCTATCTTAAGCTCCGTTCCGTCGTCCTCAGGAACGATCTCATATTCTCCCTTGTCATTCACCGACAACGACGCATTGACAGGCGAGCGCATGTTGTCGTATTCCATCATTTCCAGCCCGTAAATACGCTCGTCAAGCATGGACCCGTCGTATTCCGCCGCGAGGTCAACGGTATATTCTTTCGGCTTTCTGTTTTCACTGATCCAGGAAAAAGACTTCTGGCTCCGCAGAACCTGCTTCGCCTGATCAGCGCCTACGACCGTAAGTCCGAGCCCTTCGCCGCTGATCGTTTCCGTCTTTCCTTCAGGGCCGTTAATTACAAGACTGTACCCCTCCGCTCCCTTTTCTTTAAGCAGCGCTTTTGCTTTCTTCAGATTAAGCCCGCTTACGTCGATACCGTTGATTTTGGAATTCTTTTCAAAATGACCGACATAGTACAGCGAAACTGCCGTATAAAGAAGAAGAACCGCAAGAACCGCGCCGATCGCGATCCGTTGTTTCAGTACGGTCGCGAACCGCTCCTCGGGTGTAACTTTTTTCGCCTTTCTTCTGCTTCTATTCATCTTGTCCTTTCTGATAGGCACCGTGCAGATACAATCAGAGCTTATCGATCAATTGTTCATAAAAAATGATCATGCGGTACAGGTTTTCCACGGCGATCGACTCGTTTTTCCCGTGCACCGATGCCCGCTCCTCTTTTGTCATTACCATCGGGGAGAACCTGAAAATATGATTTGTAATGCCGCTGAAAAAGCGCGAATCAGTTCCCCCGTTCATCTGGTACGGGGCTGTAATTGTGTCTTTCCAGACTTCACCGATCGTTTTTTTCAGTACCTCGTATCCGTAACAGCGGATATCCGAAACGGGAGTAGGCTCGCTTCCCGAGATCACTTCGACCCGGATGTCGGGATCGCCGGCGAGCTTTTCGAGCCGCTTTGCGACTCCTTCCACCGTATCGCCTTCGAGAATCCGGGCATTAATTCCCATCTCGGCCCGGTCAGGCAGCACGTTAAACGAAGAATTCCCCTCCATCACGGTCACTGCCGTTGTCGTTCTCACCATCGCATTGAAGGTTCCGCCGAGAAACGACGCCGCTGCCGCCACAAAAGGAGCGGACGCTTCCGGAAACATAAACGCAGGCCTTGCATAAACCGGCGCCTCCGGTGCCAGCTCCCTGAACATGATCTTTACGGCTTCGGACAGCCTTGCGGGGAACGGATTCTTTTCAATGGTGACCGCAGCTTTGGCGAGCCTTCCGATCACCGTTGATTTCGGCGGTACCGACGCATGCCCGCCGCTGCCGCTCCTGATCGAAATCCGGTAATTCGCCGTTCCCTTTTCCGCGATGCCGATCATCGCGGCCTGCCTGTGAACTCCCGGAAGTCCTTCCGGAATAACGGATCCTCCTTCATCGAGGACAAATGCGGGAGCGACTCCCCTGTCTTTCAGGAAGGACACGATCTCAGAGGCGCAGGTCCCGCTGATTTCTTCCTC
>CADBRO010000141.1 GCA_902797075.1 uncultured Lachnospiraceae bacterium | reverse complement strand
TTTATCTTCAGCATAAGATGTACATATCAGACAAAGCAGCTGAAGGACGGTTATCACTATGGATTTATTCGGCGGAGTTATCTCACTTCACGGAATCACATATTTATTATTTTGCGTGTTCGTCATCGCCGCGGCCGGATATTGTATCGGGCGCGTAACTGTAAAAGGCGTTTCGCTTGGCACTGCAGGCGTATTTCTTGCCTCGCTGGTATTCGGAAGCCTGTTTTTCGGAACGCTGGAAAAAGAGACCGGCGCATTTACGAAGGACGCCCTCAAAATCGTTGAAAACATCGGTCTGGTTATGTTCGTGACCTCGGTCGGTTTTATCGCAGGACCCGGTTTTATCGCAAATATCAGGAAGAATCTCCGCTCTTACGTGATTCTTTCGGCCATCATCATCTTAAGCGGCGGTGCCGCAGCGGTCCTCTGCATCCTCATCGGCCGGTCGGCGGGCATCGAAGAGAGCCGGAAGCTTACCGCCATGATTGCAGGACTTTTCTCCGGCGCCATGACCTCAACTCCTGCCTTCTCAGCCGCCAAGGCATCTGTCGAAGCTGCGTATGAGGACATCGTCTCGGTCGGATACGGCATCGCGTACATCTTCGGCGTCGTAGGCGTGGTGCTGTTCGTTCAGATCATTCCGAAGATCGAGCGCGCCGATATCGCTGATGAACTGAAGAAACTTTCGTATGCACGTGAGGGTTCGAAGAAAGGCATAAACTTTGATGAGCTCATTCACATGGATCCCTTCGGTGTCATGCCTTTTTCTCTCGCCATTGTTCTCGGAATTATCGCCGGCATGATCCGTATCCCCTTAAGCGCATCGGGTCTCTCCGGCACCTGCTTCTCGCTCACGACCACCGGCGGCTGCCTGATGTCTTCCCTGTTTTTGGGACACTTCGGAAAATGCGGGAGAATCTCCCTTATGCCCTATCATTCCTCACTTAAAGTTTTCCGGGAGTTCGGTCTCGCGCTCTTTCTGATCGGAGCAGGCCTTTCAGCAGGCGCACAGTTCGTCAGGAATTTCCGTATCATCTATTTCGTGTTCGGCGTCGTCATTACGACAGTTCCGATGATCACCGGTTACCTGTTTTCGGTTAAGCTTCTCCGCATGAACCTGCTTGATGCGCTTTCCGCAATTACCGGCGGTATGACCAGCACGCCAGCGCTCGGAACACTGATCGGAGTCGCAGGCACGGAGGAAATCGCGTTCGGCTACGCCGCCGCATATCCCGCAGCTCTGATCACGGTCGTTCTGGTCACGCAGTTTATCATCATACTGTTTTGATCTGACAGGCCAGGTCGCCAGTGCAGATTCCCAGGCAGGCGGCGAACCGGATTGCGAATGTCCGCTTTACAATTCCTTGCAGCGCGTCGTATAGTTAAGAACTGGAAACAGCCGCAGAATATGGAACGGACTGCGGTCAATCTATGACAGCAAGATGAAAGGAACGGTATGGAAGACAGAGTCGCTGTGATCAGCATCATCGTCGAAGACGGAGAAGCCGTCAGTTCTCTCAACCGCCTGCTGCACGACTACGGTGAGTACATCATCGGACGTATGGGCATCCCTTACAAAAAGAAAAACATCAACATCATAAGCGTTGCAATCGACGCTCCCGGAGATAAAATCAACGCCCTCACCGGGGCGCTCGGCAGAGTCAAAGGACTGACCGCAAAGGCAAACTACGCCAGCAGATAATATCTAACCAAAGTTTGCTTGCACTTCCCTCTCCGGACGGATATGATAGTGAAACAGACCGTCACAGCAGGTCTCATTTTAAAAAAATAATACCGGCATCCCCTGACGCCAAAACCCGCGGATAAAACGCGGCTTGAGGTGAAAGACTTGATGCGGAACACGCTTCACACAGCTTCGGGCAATTATGCGGGGCTTGTGTGCGCCTTAAATGCAGTGCGCCGTATTCTCCTGTCTTGGGGGATACGGCGCTTTTTTTTTTTTGAAGATGCAATGAGTCTTAACGAAACACCCTCCTCAGAGCGGATCACAATCAGCTTTTTCGGCTGTATGAACGCCGGAAAATCAAGCCTTGTAAATGCGGTCACCGGGCAGGATCTGGCGGTAGTCTCCGACGTTGCCGGGACGACGACGGATCCGGTTCTCAAAACGATGGAGCTTCTGCCCCTGGGGCCGGTCGTAATCATCGACACGCCCGGCTTTGATGATTCCGGTGAGCTTGGTTCCATGCGCGTCGAGAAAGCCCGCCGCATCATGAACCGGACAGACATCGCGGTGCTCGTAATCGACGGAAATACCGGCTGGAAGGACGGCGATCTCGAGCTTATTGAAATGATCAAAAGCCGGGAAATTCCGTATCTTGCAGTGCTCTCAAAATGCGATCAGCAGGATGCGGTGTCAGCAGGATGCGCAGATGCTGCGAAGGACGCGGAGCCATCCGGCGGCGCGGACGCTCTGTTTCCCGTGAGCGCGAAAACCGGTTTCAATATCCACGAGCTTAAAAGACGAATCGCTTCTCTTACGGACGGAAAAGGCCATACCCGCCGTCTGGCGGGGGATCTGGTTTCCCCGGGAAAGGCAGCAATTCTCGTTTGTCCCATCGATGAGTCTGCTCCGAAGGGCCGTCTCATCCTGCCGCAGCAGCAGGTCATCCGGGACATCATGGAGGCAGGCGCCATCGCAGTTGTCACAAAAGAAACCGAACTTGACGCCGCGCTTTCATCCCTCGCCTGCCCGCCGGATATTGTGATCACGGACAGCCAGGCGTTCCGGATGGTCTCCGGAATCGTCCCGGACGAAATCCCGCTGACCTCATTTTCCATACTGATGGCGAGATACAAGGGATGGCTTGAAAGCGCCGTATCCGGCGCGAAGGCGATCAGGAGCCTCAAAGACGGCGACCGTGTCCTCATGGCGGAGGGCTGCACGCATCACCGCCAGTGCAACGATATCGGCACCGTAAAGATTCCGAACTGGCTGAAAAAGAGTACCGGAAAGGAGCTTCAGATCGAGACCAGTTCCGGTCACGACTTTCCGGATGATCTGTCGCCGTACGCTCTTGTAATTCACTGCGGAGGATGCATGATCAGCGAAAGAGAAGTGCTCCAGCGGATGCGTTCCGCCACGGATCAGAGCGTGCCGTTCACCAATTACGGAATCGCGATTGCCTCAATGACAGGTATTCTCGAGCGGAGCATCCGCATTTTCCCGGATATTCACAAACTCTATGTGGAGGGCGCGTATGAGTAATCTCACCGATAAGCTCATAAAAGAGCATGCGCTCGATGTATCCGGGTATGAGACGCTGATTAATGAGAGGACCTCGGAGACAACGGAGATTCTGAAAAATGAAGCAGTATCCATACGCCGCTCCATCTACGGAAATGACGTCTACGTAAGAGGCCTCATCGAGATCAGCAACATCTGCAGAAACGACTGCCTCTACTGCGGAATCCGGAGAAGCAATAAAAATGTCCGGCGCTACCGCCTGACGCGTGAACAGATTCTCGCCTGCGCCGAAGAGGGATGGCGGCTCGGCTTCAGAACCTTTGTGCTCCAGGGCGGCGAAGACGCGTTCTTTACCGACAGCTTCCT
>CADBRO010000140.1 GCA_902797075.1 uncultured Lachnospiraceae bacterium | reverse complement strand
TCCGGAGCGCTCCGGGGAGCTGCTTTATACGGCAGCGGAGCTCTGGTTCTCGGGAAATGAAGCCGATCCTGATTTCCGGAGGGATTACAGAAAAGCCGCGCGCTATTTTTCCATGATCGACGCGAAGGAGTATCCGGAAGCCGGTGAATGCGCCGTGCTCGCATCCGCGCTAGGCGTTTTCGGAAGAGACGTCAGGTGGGATGAAACCGCGGCGGCGCTTAAGGCTTTCGCCAGGCGCTGCGCGGAGGCGCCGCCGGGAAGGAGAAGGATCCGCAATCTGATGCTCGGCGCCGGAATTTATGCGGCAAACCGTCTCGAATTCCAGCATATCGGGACGGACGCTGAAGCAGAAGCCGCGTCACTTTGGAAAATGGCGCTCGCCGGGGCGGAGGAACTGATCAGCGAGGGCCAGGATGCGGAGGATCTGAGAGAGAAGGCGCTTTACGGCCTTGCCGGAATCTGGAAGCTGTCAAAAGAGACGGCGGGTGATGCCGCCTCCTGCTATATGGAGCTGGCGGAAAACGCGTCAGGGAAGGAAAAAAGAAGGCTTCTGCTTGAGGAGGCGGATGCACTGATCAGGGCGGAGGATGACACGGGGGTAAGATATTTGTTCGACCATCTGATGAGCGAATATCCGAAGGATAAGGACATATATCTGAGATACTGCACATGGCTTCTCGAGGCGGGAGATGCGGAAGCAGCCGCAGATATATGGAAGAGAGGAAATGAAATCTGCGGCCTTCAGGGAGGCGCAAATTTCGAGGAGCTGAAAAAGAGGACGGCGGGAATCGGATGAAAAATGCGACTCAGTTCATGATGTATGCGGCGTTTGGCGGAGCGGCGGTGATGTATGTCCTGTCGGCAGTTCTGTTTTTCGGGCTCCGCATACGGGAATCATTCAGGGCGGTAGTGTATATGCAGCGTTCCGGGCACGGTTTCCGTGCGGGAAGCAACGGGAAATTCCGGATCACCTGCAGGTGCCTTGTGATTCACGCGGATATTAAGGTGCTTGCAGCGGCAGCCGCGCTGCTTTTTTTAAGCGCGGCAACAGTCCGCGCGGGCCTTCCGGATACGGACTGCGCCGTCTCTCTTGCCATGGACGGTATCTATGACACCGAAGGAAATCTCTACTGCCGCTCCGATAACTGCGGCATCCGGATCAGTGCGTCCCTCCCATACGGGGAGACGGAGGGTCTTTATATCGGTGCCGCAATTGACGGACGGGAGGATCTCGTCAGGTACGCGGATCTGCCAGCCAGGGACGATAAAGTGATGATCCGGTACGAAGCATTTGAGATCGCCGGATCCCTGTCTGACGGAATCCATGAGGTAGAGGTTTTTCTGACGGACGGAGATGAAAAACGGCAGCTTCCGATCAATAATTTTTCGGGAGATTCGGACAGCGGCGGTGCGGAGTTTGTACTCGATACGACTCCCCCAAAAGCGGAGCTTATCATCGCATCGCCCGGTGCCAGGCGAAAGGAGCGGAGCGCAGTCGGAAACCGCTGGTACTTCAGCAGCGACTTTGTATCGGAGGTCAGGATCTGCGACGCCTTTGCGGATGCTTCCGATTTTCTGGTCATGCGCGGGACGGTCAGCGGCGCCGGTTATGACGCGTCCTCGGTGGTGATTTCCGAGCCGGATACGGAGATTGCCGGAAGAACGTCGGACGGCGTGTCTGTTTTCCGGGACGCGGTTACGTCCGACTGCGCTGCGCGCTATTTCGCATACGGGTGCGATCGGGCAGGAAATGCGCTCGTATACGGAGACGGCTTCGAACAGGAAAGCGCAGGGTACCATATCATAAGGGATACGGTGCCTCCCCGGGGATTTGTCAGCATACTGGCGGAGGACCGGCTTCTGTATTCCATGGATACCGGCGGAAATGTTCTTTGCGCAAACATCATGAGCTGTGCGGCGGAAGGCGAAATCCGGTTCCTTACGGATACACAGACGGAGCGCTCGCCGGTCATGATTCAGGCCGCAGCCGGGACGTCGGACGGAAGAAAAATATTTCTCCGGTCGGAGAGCTACCGTTACGGCGAAGTTCTGTCGGCGTTATTCTCCGGAGAAACTGCCGTGAAAGCCGTCGAATTCCGACTGGAAGATCTGGCAGGAAACGTCTCGGAGGGACCGGAGAGCGACTGCGTGTGGTTCGACAGCGCCCATCCGGCGGTCCGCGTATTCCGGACAGAGGCCGATGCGCCGGAGGGCAATTCGAAGCTGTTCAGGACAGACGTTCCTGTCCGGATTACCGTAAGCGACGCGAAAGATAAAGGCGGTACGGGAATCGGCGATGTGATATGCGAGGTGCGTGTGAACGGAAGCGCGGAACCCGCAGAGATCCATGTCCTTCACCGGGGCGCAAAAACCGTTTTCCGGGGGAAACCGGATGAGGAGAAAAGAATCTTTGAATTTGAGGATACGTTTACCGTCGGAAGCTCATATGATACGGACGACATAGCGGTCAGGCTGAACGTTTCCGACAATGCGGGAAATCAGACGGAGCAGGAGATACGCTTCGGAATTGATTCGAGTCCTCCGGAGATCGTCTTTGATTACGGCGGAGATGAGGCGCACTCCGGAAAATGGTTCAACCGGGACAGAGAGGTGCTGATCACGGTCAGGGAGCGGCATTTTGATCCGGGAAAGATACGGGTCAGAGTGAAAGAGAGCGACGTCTGGCCGGAATGGGAGAACGCCGGGGCGGATACGTGGAGGAGCCGCATCCGGATGAGCGAAGAAGGAGTATGGACGGTTTCCGCCTGGGGGCAGGACAGCCTCGGCAACGCCGCGAACGCCGTTTTTTCAGGAGACGCGCCGGAATATTTTGTGATTGACCGGACAAAACCCGGGATTTCGGTTTCCGGAGAAAGCACGGGAGAGAATTACGGGAAGAAGGGCGGAGGTCTTTATTTCGTGAGTGCGGAAGGCGCAGCATGGATCGAAGTGACCGACAGCTGGTTTGCCGGGGACAACACGCTCCGGATACAGGAACCCGGGGATGATGCGCCGAAGAACGTGGAGCCGGAGGCATTTTCAGACGGGAAACTTCTTATTAGATTTGAACGGGAGGGCGTCTATAAACTGAGCGGAGGCGTGACGGATCTGGCAGGGAATTCTTCCGATCCCATCGACGGGATTACGTGGGTGGTCGACAGAACCGCTCCTTCGATCAGTTTCCGCGGGATCCGGAGCAGAACCTCGTACGCGGAGCAGCCGGATATATCGATCGCTGTTCTTGACGGAAACCCGGATCCGGAGAGCGTGCGCGTCGAAATTACCGGAAGCGGCGGGAAGCGGAAGACCGCCGGTGTTAAGACCGAGGTGACGGAGGAAGGCCTCGTCTGTCTGCCGGGAAGAATCGCGGACGACGGCTATTACACTCTTATCTGCAGGGCGTCCGACCGGGCAGGGAACAGGTCGTCTGCGGAGATATCATTTTCCCTTAACCGCAAAG
>CADBRO010000139.1 GCA_902797075.1 uncultured Lachnospiraceae bacterium | reverse complement strand
GTTTGTTGGGCGATAAACATTATATCTGAGGTTTGTACTCTCTTTTAATATTTATTTCTTTTCAACTGACAACTTCTTTACTCCGGCGGAACATGCGGATTTCAGGCATTAATCTGCGAAAGAAGCAGATTCTGGTCGTTGTAGAGATCCTCCTTTGACTGTGCCCCGACAACGACGGAAATATAAAACTGTCCGTATGCGTTCTGCGAAACAAGCGCAAGACAGTTTCCGGCAGCAGCCGTTGTACCCGTTTTTCCTCCCAGCACCGTTACGTTTTTGGGAGGTTCCGTCTGTCCGGTAAGATACCGGTCGGTGGAATCGAGCGTCACGTGCATCTCCTCCCCGTCGGCATTTTCGTACTGGAAATCATAAACGCTTACCTGCATGATATTTACGAAGTCATCGTACTTAAGCGCTTCATTCAGCATCAGGTAAATATCGTATACCGTAGTGTAATGGTTGGTGTCATGAAGCCCGGTGGGATTCGTAAAATGGCTTCCCGTACAGCAGAGCTCGTTAAGTTCCGCGTTCATCATATCCACAAAGCGGCTCTGCGACCCGCCGATATGCCTGGCGATCGCCTGGGCGGCGTCATTTCCGGAATGAATGAGGAGTCCCCGTAAAAGAACGCTCATCTTCACCTTGTCGCCGATCCTGAGTCCCACAACCTGAGAACCCGATTCGAGTTCCAGATCCTGCCAGTTAACCGTGACGACGTCATTCATATTGCCGTATTTCAGCGCAAGGATCGCGGTCATGATTTTTGTGACGCTCGCAGGATAAATCTGCTTGAACATATCCTTGGCGTAGATAACCTTCCGGTCGTCAACCGAAAAAAGCGCTGCGGATTCCGTCGTACTGACCGACACGTCGTTGTAGGATATGTTGTTGCTGCCGATGCATAAATCCGCCGAAAAGACGTCCTTCGACTGCATAGGCGACTGGTCCTTTGCGGAGTACGCCATATCCTCGTTGGACCAACGGTAAGGAAGCTCAAGTGAACTCGAATCTCCGGAAAGAACGATTGTAAGCGCAGCTATGCCGGCTCCTGCAAGCAGTATAAGGACAGCCAGCATGATCAGCCATATGCGGCGCTCGCTTTTTGCCTGACGTTTCATGCGCGTGCCCTCCTTGTTCCGCGCCGCCTCCTCGAATAGGCGCTGAACCGGATTTTTGTCTGGAGACCGACATTAAGAACGAATCCCATACCGAAGAACAGCGTCATAAGGGATGTCAGGCCGTAGCTTACGAACGGCAGCGGCGTTCCGGTATTGGGCAGCATTCGGGTTGCGACACCGATATTGATAAAACTCTGGATCGCAATCAGGGACGCCAGTCCGCAGCATAGAACCTTCCCCGCCAGATCCTTCGCCCTCATCGACGTTATCAGGCATTCCAGCACAATCAGAAGCAGCAGTATCACTATTCCCGCGCTTCCCATAAATCCCAGTTCTTCTCCTGCGACTGCAAATATGAAATCGGTCTGGATCTCAGCGATAAAGTTTCCCTTATTCGCTGAAGAAACATCGCTGTTGTTCAGTCCCTTTCCCGACAGTTCTCCGCTTCCGATGGCAATGACCGAATTATTCTGCTGCGTCGTGCCGTCCGAATACTCTTCGTTATCCGGATTCAGGAAGGCCATGATACGCTTTCTCTGGTAATCGCGGATAAGAGTCTGATCCGGCTGTACGACGATGCTCATAAAGATGATAAAAAGCGGAACGACGACGATCAGAACCGACAGGATATACTTCCAGCTGAGTCCCGCAATAAAATACATGATCGCGAAAAGAGCTGCAATTGTGATCGTATTCTTCATATCGGGCTGCATGAATATCAGAGCCAGCGGAAGTCCGACGAGAAGGATCGACCGGATCAGGATTCTCGGCTTATTCAGATCATTCTCGTGATTCATAAAATATCTCGAGAAGAAAATGACGAGAAGGATCTTTGAAAGCTCTACCGGCTGAAAACGGATTCCGGCGATGGAAATCCATCGCGAAGCGCCGTTGACGGAACGTCCGAAAATACGAACTGCGGCCAGAATACCGATATTGGCGATGTACATGAGCCAGTAAAAATTCATGATCCACGAATAGTCGATCAGCGAAACGATCAGCATCGCTGCTCCGCCGCCGATGACACCGGCCATCTGCTTCGTCTGCAGCGACGCGTCGGCGCTTCCGACCAGAAGAACGCCGAGCGTCGACAACACGACAAGCCACAGAATCAGTCTGAAGTTGTAATCTTTCAAGCGGTATTGTTTTAACATGTTTTTCCTTAATCCTCAGTCGACGTTGACGGCAGTAAGGTTTCCTGTACGCGCCGTGCCCGTGATAATCTCGGATTCGTCTGCAAGCTTGTAGTAGTACTGAAGGATATCCTTTGCCGTCATCACGCAGTTTGTCGAGGAATAACCGTTTCCGATACGGACCGCCATCGCTATTTCCGGATTCTCGTAGGGCGCATAGCAGATAAACAGAGCGTGCGAAGGTCTTGATTTACTCTCCTGCGCGGTTCCTGTCTTTCCCGCCACATTGATTCCCAGATCAGAGAATTCTTCCTTGCTCTCGATCACGGCCCGCATGCCTTCGTGAATGACGTTCCAGGTAGAGCTGTTGATCGATATCATGCTCTCCACCGACGGAGAATAATCCTCGACAAGGTTGTTTCCTGCATCGGAAATGCGGTCGATCATGGACAGATTGTAGCTGGTTCCGCCATTTGCAAGCGTCGTTACGTATCTTGCCAGCTGGGTCGTCGTATAGGTATGTGTTCCCTGGCCGATTGACGACTGGATCGCATACTGGTCGGATACGTGCGGTTCGTTCTCGGGAACCTCGATGCCCGATGCCTTGTCCATGTTGTAAAGTCTCGAATACTGCTGAAGCTTTGAAAGCGAAAGCGAGTCGGACCAGTTTCCTTCCTCGTTAGTACCCAGTGCATATGCTACGTTACAGAAAAAGACGTTGCAGGAATTCTGGATTCCGCTGACGATATTGAGCGGACCGTGGCCGGAAGTCAGCCAGCAGCGAAGCGGCGTTTCTGTCTCACTGAAGGTACCGGTACAATTGTAGATCGTATCCTTCGTGATGACCCGTTCCTCGAGACCCGCAGTCGTCGTAATCAGCTTGAAGGTGGAACCCGGGGCTGTCTCCTGCTGCGTCGCCTTGTTATAGAACGGCCGCGATTCATCCTGCGCCAGGCGGTTGTAATACGCGACGTCCATCGTATTGGCAAGACGGTTATTGTCGTATCCCGGGTATGTTACACAGGCGAGAATCTCGCCGGTATTCGGATCCGTTACGACGGCAGAGCCGGAGCAGGGATCCAGGGCCAGCATGGCCGGCGTAAGCTCCAGGGAATCGATTTTGCTGCAGATCAGATCATAACTGTCCACATTTCCTTCCCTGAAAAGATCATAGACGCCGTCCTCCTTGTTGAAGATTCCCTGGTCGTAAAGCGCGTGAATGATCTGATTGCCGCTTATACGGTGATCTTTGATCAGATACTTGTAGAGAATCTTGGAGAAGCTCTCGTCTTCCTGCAGATATCGTTCGATATAATCCGAAAGAAGCTGGTAGGTTTCGGCAGAATCGAGATACGTGTTGTCAGATGCGATCGCCGAAATATCAATCCAGTTCTTGCTGACCGCATATGCCAGATATTCCTTGAGGCTGATGGTCTCGTCCCTCGTCCAGGCGAGGTACGTGGGATCTGTCTTATCGATCTTCGAGCTGCTTAAGATCTTGGTCATGGACATGAGAAGATCGTTTACGATGTAGGACTCATACTCCTTTGTCTCATCGTCCAGCTCGTTATACGGATAAGGATGATCTCCCATCAGCTGTTCGCTGATTTCACTGAACACTGCGTCCTGCTTCGCTCTGAAGATTTCCGCGATGGCCTTTTCAGTTTCAGAACTGTCCGAAGCCTCAAAATGCGAGAAGTCCAGGACTCCGTTGTCGAAAATCGCGTTATAAACATTCGTAATCGGAATTCGGACCGCCTCGGTATCTGTCAGATTCGAGTTGTCGTAGGTCTCCTGGTCGACGATAACGCTCCGTAAAATTCCGGCAATTCGCTGCTCCAGAATCTTGTAAATCGCCACCTGCAGATTCTTGTCGATCGTAAGATAAACATTTCCTCCCGCAGTCGGGCTGATGGCGGAAGCTTCATCGATCTGCAGAACCCGGCCGAAACGATCGACGTACACGGTTTCCTGCCCTTCGCTTCCCTGAAGCACGTCCTCGCATACCTTCTCAATTCCGGATTTTCCGACGACGGATTCGATGGTATACCTTGAATTCTTCGCCTGAAGCTCAGCGAGTTCTTCGCTGGAGACTTTTCCCGTGTAGCCGATCAGAGAAGCGAACGGTTCGGGATCGGTGTAAATTCTTGTGGTATCTTCAACGATCTCGATTCCTTCAAGAGTATCTTTCTCTTCCGTGAGAGCAGCCACCGATTCGTCCGAAATCGCCCGTGCGATCGTAACAGGCATGTACTTTCTGTACTGTGTAGTAAACAGCTGATAGCGGACGTATACAATGTCCAGAATTTCTTCCTTTGTGAGCTCTTTCGGCATGCCGGCAGAAGCAAGCTCCTCGTCCGTATACGGCCGCTTAACACGGATGATGCCGAACCGCTTTTCATTGGTCAGCGTGTCAATCATCTGCGCGGCGGTACTCTCCGCCTCCTCAGGCGTCAGATCCGTGATTTTCGCGTGACCGTAGACGTCCGCCCGGAAACGTTCCAGCGTCCTTCCCTCGCAGTTGTAGACGTAATTCCCCGAAGCGTCCAGAACGACCCTGAAGGTATTATCCAGGCTGTCGCCGTGTTCCTTCAGAATCTGTGAAATCCTGTAGGCCTCCGCGTTCAGCATGAGGTCACGGAGTCTTGTCGTCTCGTAAGAGCCGGAATCTTCCAGCGTCAGGCTGTAGGACAGCTGGTTCGACGCAAGGACATTTCCGTTCCGGTCGTAGATATTCCCGCGGGTGCTCTTCAGCGTTCTGGTCTTCGTCGTCTTCATGTTGAAGTTGTTCCGGTAGTCCTCGCCGTTAATAATCTGAAGACCATAAAGACGCCGGATGAGAACGCCCGACATCAGCAGAAACACGAAGGCCAGAATCAGAGCCCTGTTGATATGAAATTTTCTGATTCTCCGTCTTACTCTCGAATCCATAAAGTCTGGGTGCCTTTCTTTTCCTTCTCTACCAGTGAATGGTTGATTGAGTAGAAAAGTCTGTACAACAAAAGCGTGAACAGAATCGTGGATACCGCCTCCGGCAGAATCACGCTTTTCAGATAGCCCGCGAAATCAAGCCTTCCGCGCAGCAGAAAACGGCTGACGTAAATCACGAGATTCTTGGAAATGTCGCATGCCCCGCAAAGGAGAAGCGGCATCTTCACGTCTTCATCAAAATAGATCTGCGAAAACCTTCCGCAGAAATATCCGGTAATCATATAGAGAAACGCCTGAAATCCGAATATGTCGCCATAAAACAGGTCTGTCAGAAGGCCGCACAAAAAGCCGGTCACGATTCCCTCGATCCTTCCCTGCATAAAGCCCATTGCAACGGTCAGGATCAGCATAATATCGGGTACGCAGGAAAAAAAGCCGAGCATAGGAAATACAGCCGTCTGCAGAATGAAGCAGCACCAGATCACAATGGCGATCACTAGTTTCCTTTTCACGTAAATCACATCCTCCGTGACATCAGTTTTCCCGGGTCTGTTTCAGATCGGTAATAATCAGCACTTCCCGCAGACTTCTGAAATCCGCGGACGGTATGATGGTTCCCGACTTCGTCAGATTATTGGAATCCAGAGCGATCTCGCTCACATATCCGATCAGGAGCCCCGTAAGATATTTGTCGCTGATATTGGATGTTACGATACTCGTGCCCTCGGTGACGGCGTTGTCGTCGTCCCTTAAGCCCTTAAAGTCGATCTTGCCGTTATTCATGCCGAGAAGATTTCCGGTCACGATGCACGGCTCGGAAGTATTTGAGGCCATCCCGCTGAGGTTGCTTTCGTCATCGATGATGGAGCGGACCTGCGCCCAGTTCGCGCCGACCTCTGTGACGATACCGATGAGTCCGCCCTGTCCGAGGACGTTCATGTCGACGGCAATACCGTCTTTGCTGCCCTTGTTGACGACGAAGGTGCTGTACCAGTTTCCGGGATCCTTCGAAATGACGGAAGCCGCCACCTTGTTATAGTCACTGTATTTCTTGTCGAGGGAATATAGTTCCTCAAGCCGCGCAAGTTCGGACTGGTTCTGGACAAGCTCGTTGTTTTTCTGGGTGAGCTCGGAGATTTCTTTCTTCAGTTCCGCGTTTTCCCTGGCAAGTTCCCGGACGTCCTGAAAACCGGAAAGCTGGTCAGAAAGCCAGCTTCCGATGTCATTTACGCCGTTCTGAAACGGAGCGACCAGATATCCCGTGATATTCCGCACCGGCTCGGCGACAAATGAAGTCGTTAGCGTTATGAGGATAAGGCCGATGCAGACCAGTGTAAGAAATGTAAGCAGATTTCTGCCCTTTCCTTTTAGATCCAGCTTTTTTCTCATTTTTTATTCCTTATGGAGTAGGCCCACTTCTTCAGTTCCTTGTGGCGAATCAGTTCCTCAAGTCCCCTGACGGTGGAAAACTCGTAATCAGATGAAAGATTGATCCGGCAGCCGATTACCCTGCTCAAATAGCGCTCGATGCCGGGAATTCTGGCTGTGCCTCCGGTCAGATAGATGCCTTCGTCGGTGATGCATTTCGCGATCTGCGGCGGCGTCCGCTCGAGAAAAGTTCTCATGGCTTCCGCGCCTTTGTGAAGCTCAGCCTCGACCGCAAGGCTGATAAGATCCGAACTCACCTCGTCCTCTCTGGGAAGACCCGAGAGGGTATCCACTCCGGTGATTTTCCGCACCTCTCCCTCGCGTCTCTCGAAAGAAGCAAGAACTGATTTCAGTCTCCTGGCTGTTCTTTTGCCGATCAGGAGATTCCGGCTTCTCCGGATCTCGTTGCAGACGCTCTCGTTCAGCTGCTGCCCGCCGAGACGGATCGAGTCACTGACGATTACCTGACCGCCGGCAATTACCGAAACTTCGGTGCTTTGCGCGCCGATATTGAGGATCATGCTTCCTTTCGTTTTTGAAATGGGAATCCCGCAGGAAAGAGCGTCGCAGATCGGCCTGTCGACCAGAAACACCTTCGGATTCCGGACCGTGCCCGTATGACTTACGGCGTAATACGCCTTTTTCTCGAGCTCGGACATATTAAGCGGCGCTGAAAAATAGATAACCGGGTTTGATCCGATATGACGGTCCGTCTTCCTTAAAAGCAGCCGGAGCATCATCTCGACCTCGTCGACATCCGCAATTCTGCCGTCCGACATGGGCCTGTCGACCCGGATTCCGGGCGGATTCTTTTCATACATTTCAAACGCGTCATTTCCGACAGCAATCACCTGCGTACCGTCCTTGATCGCGATCATATCGTGCTCGATCATCAGGCGGTTTTTTCTCAGGCTGTATATTTTGACGGCGCTGGTCCCGAGATCAACACCGAACACATTTTTATTGAACATTACTGCTCCCGTGAGATAGAAGTCCGTTCTCGACAAAGCTGACGTAGCAGCAGTCGCCGATGATAATATGGTCCAGCAGCCGGATGTCAATCAGGTTTCCTGCTGCCTCTATTTTTTCCGTGAGGGCGTAATCGTCGCTGCTCGGCGACGGATCCCCGCTCGGATGATTATGGATCAGAATGATGCTCACCGCCCTTTTCCGCATGGCGGCAAGAAACAGGTCTCTCGCTGACAGAAGCGCGGCGCTCACCGTACCTCTTGCGATCCTCTCCTCACCGATCACGTGATTTCGCGTATCGAGCATCATACAGTAGATATTCTCCTGCTCGTCATGCCGGAGCTGTTCCATATAATACTCAGCGATGCTGGACGGATCGGACGCTCTTACGCGGCTCCTCATATTCGTCGAAGATATCCGCTTTGACAGCTCCCCGACACAGCAGATTTCGATCGCCTTAATCTCGCCGATCCCGTCAAGCGTCATAAGTTCCGGTACGCTGACCCTCGTAAGTATTCCGACTCCGCCGTCGCCGTCTGAAAGGTGCAGCACTTTGTCCGCGAGCTGCACAGCATCACAATCCCTGCATCCTGTCCGTATTATGACAGCCAAAAGTTCGGCGTCAGTCAGCGACTGGGCACCGAAACGAAGGCATTTCTCGTACGGACGGCTTGTATCGTTAATACCGTCTTTTCTTTTGATCAATACGCCCTCTCTTCCTCAGGTATGCGGGCAGAACGGGCGACTTTATTCTACACTATTCATCCTTTCAGCGCAAGTTGATGAGTCCCTCGTCCTTCATCGACTGAAGAGACATCATGATGCCGTACTTCGCGGAAGGCCAGGTAAGTCCGCCCTGAAAATAGACGTTATAGGGAGGCCTGATCGGTCCGTCGGCCGACAGCTCGATCGAAGATCCTTCGACGAAGGCGCCGGCTGCCATAATGACCGGATCGTCATACCCGGGCATATCCCAGGGCTCCGGTGTTACGAAAGAATCAACCGGCGCGCCCTTCTGGATTCCTCTGCAGAACGCCAGGATTCCTTCCTTGGAGCCCAGAGTCACCGCCTGGATGATGTCGTGCCGGCTTTCGTTCCCTCCCGGAATAACCGCAAAGCCAAGCTTCTCATAGAGGCAGGCTGCGAAAATGGCAGCCTTAAGCGCCGAGGCAGTGACGGTCGGCGCCAGGAAGAAGCCCTCAAAAAAGCTGGTATTAAGCCCGAGCGACGGGCCGATTTCAGATCCGAGTCCGGGACAGGTCATGCGGTACGCAGCGTTGTCCACGTGCTCTTTTTTTCCGCAGATATAGCCTCCGCTCGGCGCGAGTCCGCCGCCGGGGTTTTTGATCAGCGAACCGACCGCCAGGTCTGCTCCCACGTCCGTAGGCTCGATTCTCTCGACAAATTCACCGTAGCAGTTGTCTACCATGCAGATAATATCCGGATTCACCGACTTTACAGTCTGTATGGCCTCGCCGATTTCACTCACAGAAAGAGTTCTCCTGCTCTCATATCCCTTGGAGCGCTGGATTGCGACCATCCTCGTTTTTGAACTGATCGCGCTTTTGATTGCTTCATGGTCGAAATGTCCGTCTGCCTTAAGCTCCACCTGCCGATAGGTAACGCCGTACTCGGCGAGTGAGCCGCGGGCCGGCCTTATCCCGATCACTTCTTCGAGCGTGTCATATGGTTTTCCTGAAATTGACAGCAGCTCGTCGCCCGGCCGCAGATTACCGGAAAGCGCTATGGCAAGGGCGTGGGTTCCGCACGCGATCAGGGGGCGGACAAGAGCCGCTTCGGCATGAAACGCAGCCGCATAAACCTCTTCCAGCTTATCCCTTCCCAGATCGTTATAGCCGTAACCCGTCGTCCCGGAAAAACAGGCTTCACTTACCCTCGCCCGGTGAAACGCGTCAATCACTTTGATCTGGTTGTATTCCGCGGTCCTGTCAATCTTTTCAAACCGGTCTGAAAGCGTTTCAAGTACGTCCCCGCAGAATTCAAAAACATCCGCGTCAATTCCCGCAGACTGATACAGCGCTTCAAGTGTCTCACTCATTTTTGTATTTCCTTTTGCTTTTTATATATTGTCTTACTGCATACGTATCACATCGAGTATGTGCCGTACGATTTTTTCATTGTCGTCATCAAAGTCATCGCGCATGATCACGCGCGCTTCCTTTGTCCGCTTAAACCAGGTTTCCTGTCTCTTGGCGTATCTGCGGGAGTTACGCTTGATCAGCCGCACGGCCTCGTCGAAATCATATTCGCCGTCAAGCCAGCCAAGAAGCTCCTTGTATCCGATGCCCTGCATGGAAAGACTGTTTTTTGTAAGGCCCATACCGGCAAGCCGTTTGACTTCATCCGGAAGACCGGACTCAATCATCCTGTCGACGCGCCGGTCGATCCGCTCGTAAAGCCGATCCCTCCTGTCATCGAGAAAGAAGAAAACCGTATGATACGGACTTTGCCTTAGGCGCTCCTTCTCATTGTGCCCCGAGATTTTCTCTCCCGTCAGCATCACGTACTCAAGCGCCCGGATAACGCGCTTTACATTATTCCTGTGTATTTCGCCCGCCGCTTCCGGATCTCTTTCAAGAAGCATGCGGTAAAGCTTTTCATTTCCCTGCTCTTCGGCTATCCCCGCCAGCTTTTTCCTGAGCTCCGGATCAGGCCCCGATTCGTCATTAAAATCCGTCCCTCTGACTACGGCCTGAATGTAGAATCCGGTGCCTCCGGCGAGAAACGGAATTTTCCCGCGCTGCAGGATTTCCCCGATGCATTCGGACGCCATTTCCGCATACCTCGCCGCGTCCATCGGCTCCGTCGGGTCGCAGACGTCGATCATATGGTGCGGTACCCCCTGCATCTCTTCTTCCGATACCTTCGCGGATCCGATGTCCATGCCGCGGTATACCTGCATCGAGTCCGCCGAGACGACTTCTCCCCCGGCCTCTTTCGCACAGGAAGCCGCGACGGCGCTTTTTCCGACAGCCGTCGGTCCGGCGATGACGACCAGAAGAGGCCTGTTATCGTTTTGCTCCATCAGACGATCCTCTTAAATCTCTTCTCGATATCTTTGTCCGTAAATGAAATAATCGTCGGTCTTCCGTGCGGGCAGTGATACGGATCCTCGCATTTCATCAGATCATCGAGCAGCCGTTCCGCCTCGGTTTGCGAAATTCTCTGCCCGCCCTTTACGGCCGCCTTGCAGGCCTCCGTAGCAACTTTGTGCACATAGGCGCGCAGCTCGCCCGCCCTCGGGTTTATTTCGAGCTGATCAACAAGCCCGCGGAAAAGATCTCCCGAATCAATGGTTCCGAGATAATACGGAACCGAGCGGATCGCGTAGTCCCGTTCCCCCAGATGGTCGATTTCAAATCCCAGCGCCTGAAATGCTTCCATATAGCTTAGAAGGACCGATTCCTCCCTCGAATCAAGCGTTACCACCATCGGCGGCATGAGAGACTGGGAGCTGATCTTCCGGTCCTCGTAGGCCCGCATAAACTTCTCAAAAAGCACTTTTTCGTGCGCGGCGTGCTGATCGAAGAGATAGACCTTGTCTCCGTACTCGCAGATCCAGTAAGTGGAAAAGATCTGTCCGACGATTCTGCGCATCGGCTTTGATTCCTCGGAAAGAAACTTCGGAGTAAAGCTCAGCTGTTCAAATCTGCCTTTCGAATCTGCATGTTCCGCGTATGCAGGCCGACTTTCGGCGGCGCGGGATCCTCCGGCTTCCGGAAGATCCGCTTTTTCATATGCGCCTGAAACAGAGTTCTTTGGCATATCAGGATCCCCGGCCTCTTTTACAGACTGCTCTTCGGCGACTGCTTTATTTGCAGGCAGCTCCGCAGCTGCAGCTTTTGTTTCGAAGGGCTGAAGCGGTTTTGTCTTTGGAGCGGCTTCAGATGCCGGTTCCTTCTTAATGGATGGCCCGACGGACGGCGACTCAACCACCATCTCGAGGCCATCCAGCGTATCCCGCACAGCCCGCCGCACATATTCGTAAACTGCTTTTTCATCCGAGAAACGGACATCCATCTTGGTAGGATGCACATTTACGTCGACGGATGAGGATTCCGCGGTAATCATGAGGCATGTAAACGGGTACTGGTGCTGCATCAGCTTTGTCCCGTAACCGTCTTCGATTCCCCGGGATATAATCCGGCTCTTCACATATCTTCCGTTAATGTAATAATTCTCGAAGTTGCGGTTTCCTCTGGATATCTCAGGCTTTCCGATAAATCCAGCTACGGAAAAGCCTTCCTCCTCAAAGGCAACCGGAACGATATGGGCCGCGATCTCCCTGCCGTAGACATGATGGATCACATCTTTTAACATTCCGCTTCCGCTTGTCGCAAGAGTGGTCCTGCCGTTTACGATATAGGTAAATGCGATCCCCGGATTCGCAAGCAGAAGCTGCTCCACAAAATCACCCACGTGAGCCGCCTCGGTCAGAGGCGTCTTAAGGAACTTCGCTCTCGCCGGCGTGTTATAGAAAAGGTCCCTCACGATTATGGTCGTGCCGTCCGGTGCGCCGATTTCCTCGCAAAGCTTCTCCCGTCCGCCCTCGATCAGATAGCGCACCGCAAGAAGGTCCTCCGGCCGTTTCGTGATCATCTCAACCCTGCTGACTGCGGCGATGCTCGATAAGGCTTCCCCGCGAAAACCCAGCGTGCGAAGAGACATAAGATCGCCAGCGGTCTCGATTTTGCTCGTGGCGTGGCGCAAAAAGGCGAGAGGGATATCCTCCGCGGAGATCCCCCTTCCGTTGTCCGTGACTCTGATTTTTGTAATCCCGCCGTCGCTGATTTCGGCGGTAATCCGGTCGGCGCCGGCGTCAATCGCATTTTCGATCAGTTCCTTAATGACAGACTGAGGCCGTTCAACGACCTCGCCCGCCGCTATTTTATCCACGGTTCCCTGATCAAGAACGTGGATTCTTCCCGTTTCATTCATGGCAGCACCTGCCCTCTTTTATGTCTTCCAGCGGTTTTTCAGTTTGCTCTGGAGTCTGTAAAGCTCATTCAGCGCATCGATCGGCGTCAGATTCTG
Organism: uncultured Lachnospiraceae bacterium; assembly: GCA_902797075.1. Taxonomy (GTDB): domain Bacteria; phylum Bacillota; class Clostridia; order Lachnospirales; family Lachnospiraceae; genus Chordicoccus. The sequence continues at coordinate 12,306 of CADBRO010000139.1, read as the reverse complement.
AACGTCGATTTCACTTAGTTCCTTTAAAACGTCGCTGTCGGATACGGTATCAAAAAATGACATCTGCGTCAGATCGACGTCATCGTAATGAACGCTGGCCGGCTTTTTCTTCGGTTCTGCGGAAATGCTCTCCACCGCGGCAGTAATATCCGCCATGGAAAGCTGCTCAGCCAGATCTGCTGCCCTCGCCAGCACGGCTTCCGGCACGCCCGCGAGGCGCGCGACCTGGATTCCGTAGCTTCTGTCCGCTCCGCCTTTTATAATCTTGCGGAGGAAGATAATGCTGTCTCCCTTTTCCTTCACCGCGATGCAGTAGTTATTGACTCCGTCAATTTTACCCTCCAGCTCCGTCAGCTCGTGATAATGCGTCGCGAAAAGCGTCTTCGCACCGATCAGCTTCGGATTCGCGATATATTCAATGATAGCCCATGCAAGCGCAAGACCGTCGAAGGTCGAGGTTCCTCTTCCGATTTCATCAAGAATCAGAAGGCTCCTGGCAGTCGCATTTCGCAAAATGCTGGCAACTTCCGTCATCTCGACCATGAAGGTGCTCTGGCCGCTGGCGAGATCGTCCGATGCGCCGACCCTGGTGAAAATTCTGTCGACGATTCCGATATCCGCCTGATCAGCCGGCACGAAAGAACCGATCTGGGCCATAAGAACGATGAGCGCGGTCTGCCGCATGTAGGTGGACTTGCCGGCCATATTCGGACCTGTGATTACAGAAATGCGTTTCTTCTTCTGATCGAGTTCCGTATCGTTCGGAATAAAGCCCTCGGATCTCGCCATCATCTCAACGACGGGATGCCTTCCCGCCTTGATGCGGATCTTGCCGTCCGTCGTGATATTCGGCCTTACGTAATGGTTTCGCGCGGCGACGGAGGCCAGCGAAGCAATCGCGTCAATCGCGGCCACGTCCTTCGCGGCGGACTGGATTCTTCCGATGTTTTCGCCGATTTTATCTCTGATTCCGGCAAACAGCTCGTACTCAAGCGTATACAGCCTGTCCTCGGCTCCGAGGATCCTGCTCTCCAGCTCCTTAAGCTCCGGGGTCGTATAGCGCTCCCCTCCTGTCAGCGTCTGCTTGCGGATGTAGCGCTCGGGAACCTTGTCTTTGAAGGAATTGGTAACCTCAATGCAGTAGCCGAAGACTCTGTTGTATTTCACCTTCAGCGTATGGATTCCGGTTTCCTCCCGCTCCTTCGCCTCAAGCTCCATGAGCCATCTTCGTCCGTCGGATTTCGCCGACCTCAGATTATCCACATCCTCGGAATAGCCGTCCTTTATTATTCCGCCCTCTTTCATTGCCAGTGGCGGGTCGTCAAGAATCGCCCTATTAAGCAGATCTGTCAGATCGGAAAGGTCGTCAAACTCTGTTTCCATACGCCCAAAGAGACCGCACGGAAACTCTTTCATCAGCATATGGATATGCGGAAGCATGGAAAAGGATGAGCGGAGCGAGATCAGATCCCGGGGATTTGCGGTCCGCATACTGATTCTGGCGGAGAGCCTCTCAAGATCGTAAACCGGTCCCAGATATTCCCGGAGTTCCTCCGCGGATATTTCATTCTGCCGGACAGCCCCGACCGCGTCCAGTCTCTCGTCGATTTCGTCCTTTGAAATCAGCGGATGCTCGATCCACTTCCGGAGCATTCTCGCTCCCATGGCGGTTTTTGTCCGGTCCAGCACCCAAAGAAGCGATCCGCGTTTTTCCTTTTCGCGCATCGTTTCGGTCAGTTCCAGATTTCTTACCGTAGAGCTTCCGAGAACCATATAGGACTCGGACCTGTAAGGAACAATCGCAGTGATATGTGAAAGATCTGTCTTCTGCGTCTCGAACAGATATCCCAGCAGGGCGCCTGCAGCACATATGCCGCCGGGATAGGTATCGATACCCAGTCCCTCGGTCGAATGAACGTGAAAATGATCGAGAAGCGTCTGTCTGCACGTATTCTCGTCAAAGCAGCGGTCTTCGAGGGGTTCAATCAGAATGCCGAGGCGGTTCTTCAGATCGTCGGTATCAAGGCCGGACATCATAACCGACTCGTTGCAGATAATTTCCGCCGGGGAGAGCTTCTCGATCTCGTCCTTCAGCGTTCTTCTCTGATCGGTTTCCGTAAGAAGGAATTCGCCGGTAGATATATCGCACGCGGCGATACCGAAACTTCCGTCCGTACTGAATACCGAGACCAGGAAATTGTTCTTTCCTTCCTCCATCGCGGCCGGATCAAGATTGGTACCGGGGGTTACGACTCTCGTGACCTCGCGTTTTACGAGTCCCTTCGCGAATTTCGGATCTTCCACCTGGTCGCATACAGCCACCTTGTATCCCAGCCTGATCAGCCGGCCGATATAAGTATCGACGGCGTGGTGCGGAACGCCGCACATGGGCGCTCTCTCCGGAAGGCCGCATTCCTTGCCCGTCAATGTCAGTTCAAGTTCACGTGATACTGTCACCGCGTCATCGAAAAACATTTCGAAGAAATCTCCGACGCGGTACATCAGTATACAGTCTTTGTATTCCTCTTTTTTCTGGCGGTATTCCTGCATCATGGGTGAGAGCGCCATGAATTACCTCTTTTCATCAGAATTATTTACTGCACCCGCTCGCCGAAATAATAGAATCCGCGGCAGTCAGTAAGCTTCACGGGAATGATTTTCCCGATGTCGTCCCGGTCGCCCGGGAAATGAACCATAATGTTGTGCGATATTCTTCCCGACACAAATCCCGGTTCTTTATTGAGTTCCTCCGCAAGAACATTCATCGTGCGTCCTTCAAATCTTGCGCAGGCTGCTTCCCCCGTCTCCTTGACCGTTTCAAGAAGCCGTTCAAACCTTTTGTGCACAATTTCCTCGGGGATCTGGTTTTCCATCTTCGCGGCGGGAGTGCCGGTACGCTTCGAGTAAATAAACGTAAAGGCGCTGTCAAAACCCACCTCTTTTACAAGCGATACGGTTTTCTCAAAATCCTCTTCCGTCTCTCCCGGAAAACCGACGATAATGTCAGTCGTTATGGAGATATCCGGATCCGCTTCCCTGATTTTTTCCACAAGACGGAGATAATCGGAACGCGTATACCGGCGGTTCATCTTTCGCAAAACATCCGTGCTGCCCGACTGAACAGGCAGATGAATATGGCGGCAGACCTTCGGTTCTTCCGCAATCGCAGCTATCAGCTCGTCGGAGAGATCCTTCGGGTGAGAGGTCATAAACCGCACTCGTTCAATCCCCGGAACCGCGCAGACTTCCCGGAGCAGCTGCGAAAATGTCATCTCGTTTCCGAGTCCGCGGCCATAGGAATTCACGTTCTGTCCGAGGAGCATAATCTCTTTTACGCCGTCGTCGGAGAGCGAACGGATCTCATCGAGAATATCTCTGCTCAGCCGGGAGCGCTCGCGCCCCCTCACATAAGGGACGATGCAGTACGAGCAGAAATTGTCGCACCCGAACATGATATTAACGCCCGATTTGAAGCGGAATTTCCTCTTTACGGGAAGGTTCTCCACAATCTGATCCGTCCCCTCCCAAAGCTCCGTCACCCGTCTTTCGCCGGACAGCTTTCGCGCAAGCAGTTCGGGGAACGTAAAGAGGTTGTGCGTGCCGAAAATCAGATCAACCACAGGGTAACTCTTCCTGATCTTTCTTACGACCGTTTCCTCCTGCATCATGCAGCCGCACAAACCCACAATCAGCTCCGGTTTTTTCTTTTTCAGCCCGGTCAGTCTTCCGAGTCTTCCGTATACATGCTGGTCCGCATTGTCCCGCACGGTGCAGGTATTGTAGATGATGAGATCCGCGTCCAGTTCCTCTTCCGTAAGGATAAATCCGGTCCGGTCAAGAATTCCCCGGAGTTTCTCCGAATCACGCGCATTCATCTGGCATCCGAACGTAACAACGCATGCCTTCAGCTTTCTCCCGGCTTTCCGTTCGAGAACCAGAAGCGCGTCATGCGCCTTTACGATAAACTCTGCCTGTCTTTGTGCTTCGTCTGTATTTTCTCTGATTATTCCTTCCACTTATTCCCTCACCTGTCCGGAGCCGTAAATGATGTATTTCCCTGTTGTCAGAGCTTCAAGTCCCATCGGTCCCCTTGCGTGAAGCTTCTGCGTGCTGATGCCTATCTCTGCTCCGAAGCCGAATTCAAAGCCGTCCGTAAATCTGGTCGAAGCGTTCACATAGACGCAGGCCGCATCGACTTCTCTCAGGAACTTCTGCGCGTTCGAGTAGTCTTCCGTGACGATCGCTTCTGAATGCCCCGTATTGTAACGGTTGATATGAGCAATCGCCTCATCGATGTCCGAAACCGTCTTTATGGAAAGAATATAGTCCAGATACTCTTTTCCCCAGTCCTCTTCCGTTGCCGGAACGCTGTTCTTGAGACAGCGGGCGGCGCTTTCGTCCGCTCTCAGCTCAACACTGTGTTCTTTAAGCTTCTTCTCAAGTACCGGAAGAAGCTTTGGCGCGATCTTTTCGTGCACGACGAGTGACTCTTCGGCGTTGCACACGCCGATCCTCGAAGTCTTGGCGTTGTTTATAATGTTTACCGCCATTTCAATATCAGCGTGCTCATCGACATATACGTGACAGTTTCCTGTTCCAGTCTCAATGACGGGGATCGTGCTTTCTCTCACCACGGTACTGATAAGACCGGCTCCTCCCCTCGGAATCATGAGATCCACATATTCATCGAGATGCATGAATTCGCGCGCGGTTTCGCGGCTCGTATCTTCAATCAGCTGAAGAGCGTCTTTCGGAGCGCCTCCCTCTTCCAGAGCGCATCTTATGATATTCGTTATGCAGATATTCGAATGGACCGCGTCGCTTCCTCCTTTCAGGATAGCGGCGTTGCCGGTCTTGAAGCATAACGCGAAGACATCCGAAGTTACATTCGGCCTGGCTTCGTAAATAACGCCGATGACGCCGATCGGCACTGTCATTTTCCCGATCATAAGTCCGTTCGGTCTCTTTTTGAATTCTTTTACGTTTCCGATCGGATCGTCAAGCATGGCGACCGTGCGGAGACCTTCTGCCATTCCCCTGATCCTTTCCTCTGTCAGTTTAAGGCGGTCCAGAAGGCCGGCAGGCATCTGCTTTTCCTTCGCGGCGGCGATGTCTTCCGCATTTGCGGCAAGAATTTCGGCGCTGCGCTCTTCAAGAAGATCAGCGGCTTTCAAAAGCACCGCATTTTTCGCGGCGGTTCCAAGTGATGCGGTAAGCGGCGCTGCGGCCTTTCCCTGTCTGCCGATTTGCTGAAGATTCATATTACTTCTCCTTATGGTTCTTTTCTCCGTTACGATCATGCCGCATTTCCTGTCATAATCACCTGACGGTATTTGCGGAAGCACCGCAAAATCATAGGACAGCGCGGCTGTTTTACAATCCGGATGCGCCACCAGATATCTGTCGTAGAAGCCTCCTCCGTAACCGAGCCGGTTTCCCGATTCGTCAAAAGCACATCCGGGAAGAATCATTAAAGCTCCGCCGGAATCCTCCGCCCCGCCGGAATCAGGCTCGGGAATTCCTTTGAATCCCGGTTTAAGCTCTGACATTCCGTTAATTTCGATGAAACGAAGGTCCGCTCCGCATACCTTCGGTGCAAATACGCGTTTTCCCGAAGACAGAGCGCAGCGAATCAGCTCATCCGTCGGCACCTCGCCCCGGATCGATATATAAACGCATACTTTTCCGGCTTTCTTCCACTCCTCTTCGTCAAGAAGACGCGACACCGCACCGCATCCCATGCGCAAGAGCTCACAGGGATCCGTATTTTTCCGTATGCCGAGGATTTCTTTTCGAAGAGCGGTTTTTGCCGCTTTCAGACTTTCATTCACTTCAGGCGCACCTCAGGGAAAAGGCATTGATTACATCCGCTTCAGATAATCCATCAGCTGGAACTCATGCGGATGGGCATGAAATATGGTTCCCAGATCCTCACCGCCGATCAGTTTATGGATGATTCTGAAATCCGAAGCGTCTGCGATAATCATCTCGGCGCCGGCCGCAGAGGCTATTTCCGCCGCTGCCAGCTTCGTCGACATACCGCCTGTTCCGAAATCACTTCCCGTCGTTCCCTTTGCCATGGACTTGAAGTGCTCGTCAAGGACGTCGACTTCGCTGATGAAGCTTGCTTCCGGATTATTCCTCGGATCGTCCGTGTAAAGCCCGCGGATATCCGAAAGAAGGATCAGAAGATCCGCGTTGATCAGCGCGGTAACGATCGCGGAAAGCCGGTCATTATCTCCGAACCGGATGTCGTATGTTTCAACTGTATCGTTTTCATTGACGATCGGAACCACGCCCATGGAAAAGAGCTGCTCGAATGTATTTCGCGCATTTTCACGGCTTACTTCATCCAGCATGGTTTCCTTCGTCAGAAGGATCTGGGCCGTCTTCTGTCCGTACTCCGAGAAAAACTTCTGATAAACCATCATCAGAAGAACCTGTCCGACGGCGGCGCACGCCTGTTTTTCCTTCAGTGTATGAAGGGATTTGAGTCCCATTGACGCTTTTCCGACGGAAATGGCGCCGGACGAAACAAGCGCGACGTCCTTGCCCTGGTTTTTAAGATCCGCTATTTCGCGGGCCAGTATTTCGATTTTCGGAAGATTGAGTCCTCCGGTTTCTTCATGTACAAGAGACGAAGAGCCGACTTTAATGACGACTCTCCGTCTGTTTTTCAGATGTTCTCGTATACTCAAGGATGTTCACCTGTCTGTTTCAGGGGAGACCTACCTCCACCTTTGTTTCGCCGTTGTGCTTTGCCACGTTGTCGGTACGGATCTGAGCCATCTGCTGGAGATACGGAAGTTCTCCCGCCTTGTAATCAGCGGTCCATTTCTCGTTTTCAGCAATCGCAGCGCTTGCCTCCTCATCCGATACCACGCAGGAAAGTTCCTCTTCCGAAGGTCCGATGAGGCATCTGTCCATCTGCCCGTTGCGGATGATATTGACCCATGTTTTTCCGGTATTCAATACCAGCGGAGAACCGTCGGCAAGTTTGTATTCCACCGGTGCAAAGAAGGATTCTCTGGACCATGTGATGTCAACTGCTTTTCCGTCGGTGATATACTTTCCTTTTCCCGAGCCGGTGGTTTCATAGTGAAGATAGGGTGAATCCTGATAATTCGTGCCGTTCTGGAATTCAAGAATGATGTTTTTCACCGCAAGCGTCTCTCCGGTCTCAAGATCCGTGTGCTCGCCGCCGTACTGTCTTCTCGTGTAGAGGCCCGTATCCGGATGATAGATGAAGCGCGGATCGTTATTCGGATATCCGATCTTCACATAGGATGCCTCTCTTCCGCCGTCCATGGAAACCGAAGCCCCGTAAGCTGCGAAATTCAGCATCGGTTCGTAATCGTCATCATATTCCTGGGAATAGCCGCAGATATCGATCATTTTCTGCATGCCCTCGGCGCTTGTATAGCAGTTATGGGGCGCAGAGAACGGACCGTCACGGTAGAAGCCGGCGCTTGCGTATCCCATCATGCCGCTGATGTTGTCGACGTCGTCCGACTCAAGATACGGAAGCGCATATGCGGCCTGGCCGTAATGCTCGTAGATCGCATCGAGTCCGGAAACCAGCGAAATAAAGTAGTCGCGGCAGCTGCGCATGGGGCCAATTTTCTGAAGACCGTCATAGCGCTCAAATACGGCGCAGATTCTGGAGAGGTCCGCTTCAACTTCGCATTCGTAATAAATATCGGCGGAAGCGATTCCGCTCTGCGGCCAGGAATCCTTCACATTGTCAATCATGAAAGAGATCGGACGTCTTCTTCCCTGATCCGGAGTGACATATTCACCCGTCAGATAACTTTTGACCATGCCGTCCGGGATCTGCTCTTCCGGCGCCGGTTCTGACGCGAGCTGGTTTTCCTGTCCGGACGTATTATCCGTCACACTGAAACCGTCGTCATATTCTTCGTCATCATCTTCTTCATAATATACTTCACCGTCCCCGGCGTCGTCATAGTCTTCCTCATAGTACGCTTCCGTCTCGCCGCCTTCTTCGTCGTACCATGTCTCTTCTTCATCTGTGTACTCGTACTCGTCGTCAGCGTACTCTATGCTGCCCTCGTCATAATCCTCTTCATATGTGGCGATGTCATCTTCTGCGTACGCGGGTGACACAGCTGCGGCAAGCAGCATGGAAGTGAGCGCAAGTGCGGCAGCTCTCCTCAGTTGTTTTCTCATATGGTATCCTCCCTTGTAATATTTAACGAGTTAAGAACGGCTTCCTGTCTGTCGTTCATTATGGACTCGTCATCCTCTGTCATATGGTCATAGCCGATCAGATGCAGCATGCTGTGTGCCACGAGAAACGCGAATTCCCTCTTCCTTGAATGCCCGTATTCCTCTGCCTGGGATATCACCCTGTCGGCATTGATCAGAATATCTCCCAGCATAAGCCTGCCCGTCACGGGATCAAGGCATTCCGCGTCTCTCCCTTCGGATTCGCTGAAGTTTCCGGGCTCCATGTACTGAAAGACCGGAAATGACAGGACGTCCGTCACAGCATCCAAATCCCGCGTTTCCCGGTTTACCGTCCGGATTCCCTCGCTGTCGGTTATGAACAGACTGATTTCGGCATCCGATGGGCATTTTTCCAGGACAAGTACGGCTTCCGCGACCGCCTGAGCCGTCTGCACCGGATCAAATTCAAACATCTCATTCAGTTTATCTTCTTCAAACGACGTGTCAAACTCGATCGCTGCGCTGCCCATTTTTCTTTTTTCCCGCCTGCTTTCTTTCATAGGATTCATAAGCTTCAACGATTTTCTGAACGAGCGGATGTCTCACGACATCGCGGCTTGTAAGCTCAATCATGCCGATCTCGTTAATCGTCCGCAGCACCTTTTCCGCGGTATCGAGCCCGCTCACGGTTCCGGCCGGAAGGTCCTTCTGGGTTCTGTCGCCCGTGATCACGACTCTTGACCCGAAACCGATTCTTGTAAGAAACATCTTCATCTGGGAAGGTGTCGTATTCTGCGCCTCGTCAAGGATAATAAACGCATTGTCCAGCGTTCTCCCGCGCATGTAAGCCAGAGGCGCCACTTCGATCAGGCCTTTTTCCGAGTTCTTTAAAAATGCCTCCGCCCCCATGATCTCATAGAGAGCGTCATAGAGCGGCCGAAGATACGGATCGATCTTGCTCTGCAGGTCTCCCGGAAGAAATCCGAGTTTTTCACCCGCTTCAATCGCGGGACGGGTAAGGATAATCCTTGATACCTCCTCCGCCCGGAACATACTGATTGCCATTGCCATTGCCAGGTAGGTTTTGCCTGTACCCGCAGGACCGATGCCGAACGTAATCATGTTGTTCCTTATGGAATCAATATATTCCTTCTGACCTACCGTTTTCGGCTTTACGGGTCTCCCTGCCGCAGTATGAACGATAATATCGCTGTCGATGGATATCATGTCATTCTGCCGGTTTTCTTTAAGAAGCGAAAGAGAATAATCTATGTTCTGTTCCGTGATCACATTTCCCCTTTCTGACAGGGCGAGAAGCATGGCAAAGAGCTTCTTCGCTTTCTCTGCGTGCACCGTATCTCCGATGATTCTCGCCTCGCCGTCCCGGAATAAGACGCTGATACCAAGCGCATGCTCGATTTTCTTAAGATGAGAATCGAAGCCGCCGAACACATTTGCGGCATGCCCCGATGGTATTTCTATGATGGTCTCAGACTGTCTCTCCATTCACTGCACTTTCCGGACAACCGTCCGCACGTTAATATTCTGAAATAAACCTCCGGCACAACGGCGGATGCAAGCTCCGCGCAAGGACCGGGTCATGTGAACTAACTATAGCACTCAGATCTTTAAAAGTCCACAAATCACTTGTGGTAAGGTTCCTTCCGCATGATTTTGAACGCCCTGTAAATTTGTTCCGAAAGGATTACCCTCATCAGCTGATGCGGAAATGTCATATCGGAAAAGCTTACTTTATAATCAGCCCTGCCAAGAACCCGGTCAGAAAGTCCCAGGGATCCTCCGATCACAAAATCAAGCGTACTCCGTCCGCTTCCCATGCATCCTTCTATCAGCTGTGAAAAGCCTTCGGAATTATATTTTCTTCCGTCGATCGCCAGCGCGATCACACAGTCCTGGTCGTGTATTTTCGAAAGAATCCGCTCCCCTTCCTTTTCAAGGATCTGCAGGCACTCCGCCCGGGAGGCCATATCCGGAGTCTTTTCATCGGCGACCTCGCAGATCTCGGTCTTCGCATAGCGTCCGAGCCTCTTCGTGTATTCGCTGACTGCGTCCCGTAAATACTGCTCTTTCAGCTTGCCGACGCAGAGAATTCTGATATTCAAATGGCAGTCTCCTTTGTAACGAGAATAAAGCGGGACTCTAAGGGTCCCGCTTTTAATCATTTAAGTGTCTTCTGACCCGCCGGATGAAAGCAGCTGTTCAAATTCATCCGCAGTCATCAGAATTTTTCTGGGTTTCGTTCCCTCTTCTCCGCCGACGACACCGGCCTCCGAGAGCTGGTCCATGATGCGGGCCGCCCGGTTGAAGCCGATCTTGAAGGCTCTTTGCAGCATACCGATCGAGGCCTTTTCCTTCTCGATAATCAGTCTTCCGGAATCGGCGAAGTACTCGTCCCTCTCGTCGTCACCACCGGCAGCCTGCGCTGACGGACTGCTCATATTCGATATTTTCTCTTCGATATCGGTATTGTACAGGGAGTTACCCGACTGAGCTGCCAGATAATCCACCACCTTCGTGATATCCTCGTCTGAGACATAGGCTCCCTGCACCCGGGCAGGCTTCGGATATCCCTGGGGATAAAACAGCATATCGCCTTTACCGAGCAGCTTTTCGGCACCGTTCATATCAAGAATTGTGCGGCTGTCGATTCCCGACGTCACCGCGAGCGCGATTCTCGAAGGCATATTGGCCTTGATAAGTCCTGTCACGACGTTTACGGAAGGACGCTGGGTCGCGATAATCAGATGAATTCCGGCTGCCCTGGCAAGCTGGGCCAGACGGCAGATCGCATCCTCCACTTCACCTGAGGCTACCATCATGAGGTCCGCAAGCTCGTCCACGATCACTACGATTCTGGGCATCGAGGGTATGCGGTCCGCTTCCTCGAGTCCCGCGTTCATCTTCCTGATTCTCTCATTGTAGGAGCGGATATCACGGACTCCCGGATAAGAAGCGAACTTATTATAGCGCTCCGTCATTTCCTGTACTGCCCAGTTGAGCGCTCCGGCGGCTTTTCTTGCGTCAGTCACCACCGGAATGAGAAGATGCGGAATACCGTCATAAATCTTAAGCTCAACGACCTTCGGATCGATCATCAGCATTTTTACCTGATCAGGCGTTGCCTTATAGAGGATGCTCATGATCAGGGTGTTGATGCATACGGATTTACCTGATCCCGTCGCACCTGCGATGAGAAGGTGCGGCATCTTTTCAATGTCGGTTATAACCGGTCTTCCTCCGATATCCTTTCCGACGGCAAATGCCAGAACAGCCTTGCTGCTCTTATACTCGGGGCAGTCAATAATTTCCCTCAACATGACCGGTGCGATCTCGCGGTTCGGAACCTCGATACCGACAGCTGCCTTTCCGGGAATCGGAGCCTCGATCCGGATCTCCGAAGTGGCAAGGTTCAGCTTAATATCGTCCTGAAGGTTGATAATCCTGCTGACCTTAACTCCGTGCTCCGGCTGGAGTTCGTACCTCGTAACGGTAGGTCCGCGGCTCACATTAACAACCTTGACATTGACTCCGAAATCCTCAAGCGTCTGCTGAAGCTTCGCAGCGGTTGACATAAGTGTTTTTTCAGAATCCGTCTTAGCCGCCTTGCCTTTGGAAAGAAGCTCCAGCGGCGGCAGTGTGTACACGGGTTTTCCGGACTTCTGTTCACCGATCTCTGATTTAATCTCGTCGACACTGACGGGAGCTGCAGTTTCCGGCTCTTCTGCGCCGGAAGCTTTAGCGGTCCTCCGCTTCCGTCCCTTTGCCGCTCTTTCCGTCCCATCTTCCGGGATTTCTTCATTTCCGGTTTCCGGAACGCGGTCATTGGCTGTTATTTCGTCAGTATCGGCGGAAGAAGCCAAGGGTTCGTCTTCCTCCTGATCATAATTGCCGGACAAACCGAATATCGAACCTTCGCTTCCCGCATTTTTAAGGAAGGAAGGCATCTCATAGGCGGGTTCCTGAAGCTTCGGCGTGTCGGGAGATGTGATCCTCGGAAACTCCTCTTCATGCCGCCCGGAATCGGTGAGCTCAATTTCCGGAGCAGATGTTTTCGTCTCTTTCTCGGACGGATCGATCTGTTTAATATTACCCGGC
>CADBRO010000138.1 GCA_902797075.1 uncultured Lachnospiraceae bacterium | reverse complement strand
GCGTGGCTCGAAAAGATGAACGAGCTTTATACCGAAGAAAACCTCGAAGGAATAAAGGCGTATATCCTGACTACCTATGTCGGCTCATACATGAGTATCGTCGACGAGGAAAGCTTCCGCGAATACCAGCGTATCTCCAGAGAGCGGACAGGTGCTTCCGAAAGCCTTACGGACGAAATGAACGCCTACAACTATGCGGGAGCTCTCCTTGACACATCCCTCAGCAAGGTTTTCGTTGAAAAGTATATGACTCCGGAGATCCGTGAGGACATCCGTTCAATCATCGGCGAGGTTATCGATACCTACCGCGTCATGCTCGGCGAAGAGGACTGGCTGTCGGAAGAAACCCGCGCCAAGGCGGTCGAAAAGCTTGACCACATCACCGTCAACGCCGCTTATCCGGATAAATGGGAAGATACTGAATCCATCGAATTCGCAGGAAAGGATGACGGAGGAAACCTGTTTGAGCTCACCGAAGCCATCAGCCGGTATTCAATCGGACTCTTCGACAGTAAGAAAAATACGACGGTTGATCCGGAAATCTGGAACTTCGGCGTTACCGATGTCAATGCCTATTACAATCCGGCGGATAATTCGATCAACATCATCGCAGGTATTCTGGGAAGCCCCTTCTACTCGGAAAATATGAGTATGGAGGAAAAGCTCGGCGGCATCGGCATGGTAATCGGTCATGAGATTTCCCACGCGTTCGACACAGGCGGAGCCCAGTTCGATCTGAACGGAAACTTCGCGAACTGGTGGGCACCTGAAGATTACAGCGCATTTACCGAAAGAGCACAGAAGCTGATCAATTACTACAACAGCATTGTTCCCATGGAGGGCATTTCCTACTCGGGCGATATGGTCCAGGGAGAGGCAATCGCGGACATGGGCGGCATAAAATGTATGCTCCGGATCGCGAAAGATATCGAAGGTTTTGATTATGAAAAATTCTTCCGCTCATTCGCGGATGTCTGGAAGTCCGCCTATACGCCTGAAATCGAGCAGATGCTGATCGCGCAGGATACGCACCCGCTGGATTATCTCCGCGTTAACGTCACCTGTATGCAGTTCCCGGAATTCCAGGAAACCTTCGGAATCAAAGAAGGCGACGGCATGTATCTTGCTCCGGAAGACCGGATCTGCGTATGGTAATACATTCTTTCTCATTTTTAAAAAGCGGGGATGCATCATGCATCCCCGCTCCTGCTGTCATCGGCCTGCGCTGGCCGGTGACATTTTTATTCTGTTTGGATTACATCAGCTTACGGAACATCTCGATAACCTGTTCCTTTGTCGCTTCTCTCGGATTGCCCGGATAGCAGGCGTCAGCGAGAGCGTCGGAAGCGAGCTGGTCCAGATCCTCCTCACGGATCTTTTCGTTCTTTTCCGGAATACCGACATCCTCTGAGAGCTTCTTCACCGCTTCGATTGCTGCGGTTCTGTACTCTTCCTGAGACATCTCATCAACGCCCTGAACTCCGAAAACGCGCGCGATTTCGCGGTACTTCTCACCGGTAAAGTCGCGGTTGAATTCCATGGAGATCGGAAGGAACATCGCGCAGGCGACTCCGTGCGGAGTGTCATATCTCGCTGAAAGCGTATGAGCCATCGCGTGATCGATTCCAAGTCCCACGTTCGAGAATCCCATACCTGCGATATACTGCGCCATAGCCATCATTCTGCGGCCTTCCGGCTCTCCCGCAACCGCTGCGCGGAGATTCTGCGCGATCATCTTGATAGCTTCGAGATGCATCATGTCTGTCAGTTCCCATGCGCCTCTCGTCGTGTATCCTTCGATGGCATGCGTCAGAGCGTCCATACCGGTGGAAGCCGTAAGGCCCTTCGGCATAGAAGCCATCATATCCGGATCAACTACCGCGATCGCCGGGATATCATTTGTATCGACACAGACGAATTTTCTCTTCTTCTCGACATCTGTAATAACGTAATTGATCGTAACCTCAGCAGCCGTTCCTGCCGTCGTCGGAACCGCAATCGTCGGGATCGCGTGATTCTTGGTCGGGGCCACTCCTTCGAGAGAACGGACATCCTCAAACTCCGGATTTGTCGCGATGACGCCGATGGCCTTTGCGGTATCCATGCTTGATCCGCCGCCGATCGCGATGATCGCGTCCGCGCCGCAGTCACGGAATGCCTTAACGCCGTTCTGAACATTTTCGATGGTCGGATTCGGCTTAATATCGGAATAGACAGTATAAGCGATTCCCGCTTCGTCAAGAAGATCCGTAACCTTTGCCGTCACGCCGAATTTGATCAGATCAGGATCGGAAGCGACGAAAATGTGCTGATATCCGCCCCTCTGGATCTCCGGAACGATTTCTTTAATCGCGCCCGCGCCGTGATAGGAAATGTTATTGAGTACGATACGTGCTGCCATTTTGATTACCTCCGATTCATTCTGCATTCGCATACCGGACCGTGTTCTTATAAGCAACGCGGACACGAAACCTGCTTCGCTGTCTGCATTTGTTCATCCTGTCTGAGTTTTTACCCGGTATGCTCATTGTTACCCAGATATTTCAATATTATCAGATGGATTATCATTCGTAAATCATGAATCCCCGATCTCTTTTTCGCCGGAGCGCATTCCTCCTGATACGGCGCCGGGTTCCTTCCCGCCG
>CADBRO010000137.1 GCA_902797075.1 uncultured Lachnospiraceae bacterium | reverse complement strand
GCGAGATGCGTTCCGGCATCGACACCGTACTTGACCTGATCGACTTCAACCGCCGCCTCGAAGGCGTCGACCTCGTCGTCACAGGCGAAGGGCGCACCGACTGGCAGAGCTGCTTCGGAAAGGTCATGCAGGGTGTAGGCATGCACGCAAAAGCGAAAGGCGTACCCGTTCTGGGACTTTCCGGTTCCCTCGGGAAAAACGCGATGGATATCTGCAGCTGCGGCGTATCCTCACTCATGACGACCGTCAATGCGCCGATGCCTCTTGGCGAAGCGCTTGACCGGGCGGAAGAACTCTACTATGAAGGCGCTGTCCGGATGTTCCGCTTTGTGAAAACAGGGATGGACATGCGCCGGGCTTAAGCCGGAAGCAAATATCTGACTGATTAATCCAAAAGAGGCTGCTGCACTATATTTCGTGCGGCAGCCTCTTTCCCGGCTCAAATCTCATAAAGCTCTGTATACTTCTCCTCCAGATAGTCGAGGAAATCCTCCGGTGTGAAGCTTCTTCCCGTAATATCCAAAATCCACTCCTTCGGGGAAAGCCTGTCCGCCTTTTTGAAGACGCGCTCCTTCATCCATCCGTTGATCGCCGCAAAATCTCCGTTTCTTACAGCATCCGCGACGTTCATCTCTTCCTTCATCCGGTTCATATACATAGCGTTGTACATATTGCCGATTGCATAGGTCGGGAAATAGCCAAAACCCGATGACCAGTGCACGTCCTGGAGGATACCCTCGCGGTCGTTCCCCGGACGGATGCCGAGATACTCCTCGTACTTGTCGTTCCAGATACGCGGAAGATCGCTGATCGGGACATTTTCATTGACAATCATCTTCTCGATCTCATAGCGGATAATCACGTGGAATGTATAGGTAAACTCGTCCGCCTCCGTGCGGATGAGCGAGGGCTGCACGACATTAAGCGCTTCGTACAGTTCCTCCTCCGTCACGTCGGAGAGAACCTGCGGCATAATTTCCCGTATCTTCGGATAAACGAGCTGCACGAACTCGCGCGAGCGGCCGATCCGGTTCTCATAGAAGCGCGAAACCGACTCGTGCATGCCGAGCGTCTTCATGTCATTGATATAATACTCGAAATTCTCACGGGGCTGGTTCTGGTCAAACAGGGCATGCCCGCCCTCGTGGATGATGGAATACATGCTGGATGCGAAATTATCCGGATAGTAGTGCGTCGTGACACGGACGTCATTTTTGCCGAGTCCGTCCGTAAACGGATGTTCCGTGGTCGTAAATGCTCCCCTCGTAAAATCAAACCCGATCGTCTCAAGGAGGTACTGCGAGAGTGCCTTCTGCTGTTCGTCCGTAACCTTGCGCGACATGAAATCCGTGCGGATCTTTTTCCCGGATGCCATAATCCTTCTAAGGAGAGGCACAAGCCGTTCCTTGCAGCGGTTAAAGCAGGCGTCAAGATCGTCGCTGGTCATTCCGTACTCGTAGTCGGAAAGCAGGGAATCATATGGAGTGCGCACCGAAAGCTCCGGGTCCGGATCTCTCAGCTCCACCTGTTTCATATTGGTATCCCTTACTTCTTCAAGCGACGGGGCGAAAATCCTGAAATCCGCGCTCTGTTTCGCATTAATCCAGTTCACAAACGCCCGGTTCATAATCTTTGAAAACTCATGATCCATCTCCGGG
Organism: uncultured Lachnospiraceae bacterium; assembly: GCA_902797075.1. Taxonomy (GTDB): domain Bacteria; phylum Bacillota; class Clostridia; order Lachnospirales; family Lachnospiraceae; genus Chordicoccus. The sequence continues at coordinate 9,715 of CADBRO010000137.1, read as the reverse complement.
GTTATATTTCTTGTTTTCAGGCGGTCGCGGTGAAGCATGACGGCCATTCTCCCATCAAGCTCCGAAAGCTCTTCCCTGTGCTCATAGATGTAGTCGGCAGCTTCGATAAAATCGTCTCTCTTCATGAGCCTGAAAGCCTGATTTCCGAGAAACGCCGTGACCTCGCCCTGCTCCTCCATCGCCTCGGGAGGGCAGATCGTCTCCTGATCGAACGTCAGCACGTGGCATGCGTGGCTGTAAATTTCCGCTTCCCCAAGAACACTTTTTACGAGGTCAAGGTTCTTCTTCAGCTGTTCATTCATTGCTTTTGTCTCCTTAATCCTTTCCAAAAACAGCCCGGCTTCAAAAGCCGGGCTGATCGTATATCGTCATATAATTCAGATCGCCGGGAACGTCACGTCTTTGTAATGCTGCTTCAGTTCCTGGATCTCTCCCTGGCGCTTAAAGAAGTCGATTCTCGTCTCGACGATCTCCTTCAGATGCAGAGCTCTGGATTCATTGACATTTCTGTCGCGGGCAAGGCCATTTTCAGCCAGTACGAAATGGATCTTACCGTCTTCACCCTTCACAAGATCTCCGCCGGCGCCGCAGACCGCGCATTCAAACGGATACTGCAGTCCGTCCCAGTGCTCCTCGCCCCGGAAAACAAGACCGGAATGGCAGTTCGGACACAGACCCTGATCGGGATCGCCGAGCCAATGGCGCTCTTCCACAGGCGTAGAAGCGGCTTCGACAACATTTTCTCCCATCTTGTGGGCTCTCGCAAGCTGTTCCGGACGAAGAAGCACGTTGCCGGGACGTCCGTTTCTTGTCGACATCATCTGGTCCACAACGTAAACCGACTGAGTAAACATCGTCGCGCCCATCGCTTCGAGAGTAAGCGTCTGCCAGTCATGGCAGGATCCGCCCACCGCGATAAGTCCGGCCACCGTATGAGGATCTTCCGTCACATCGCCGATTTCAAGACGGAAAGAAAGCTCATAGGCAAGAAACCTCTGCGCAAATTTGAGATAAAGGGAGCTCGGAGTCAGATCATAGGTCGGAACGCCGATAATGACGCCGTTGCAGGTCTGCATCTCATTGACGATCTTGTCCATATCGTCCTTATCCTTCAAAATGCAGCCCTTGTATTTCTTAGTCGGATCCATCGCCACTTCGCCCATCTGCATCGTGCAGCTCTCGCAGCCTGTGCAGTGCTCGATGTGATAATCAAACAGATTAATCATCTTGCACTCAGCGCCTTTTGACTGCGCGGCGAGAAGAGCTTCTTTAACGAGGATTTCACTGTTGCCGCCGTGACGTCCTGCCACGATACCAAGAATTTTCATCGGTCATGCTCCTTTCATGTAAGTAAACTCACAGGTTATTCTTTAACAATTGAGCGGGTAATGTTCTCAGCCGGTTTGTTCCAGAGGAATGAGACAATATACCCTACAATATACAGAGGTATAAACGTAGACAGAATACCAAACGGAACCGCCTGAATCGGTCCGTGATTCATGACACAGATATTGAACCAGGTAAGAATAATGCTGTTGACAAGTACGTATATGAAATTGACGACAACATTTAAAAGCAGACCGAACGGCAGAGAGCCCGGTTTCGCACCGAACAGTTTAGCAAAAGCAATTCCCCACGGAACACAGGGAATAAACAGCCCGACAACCAGAGAAATCAGATACGCAAGCAGGAAATTGATGAGCAGGAGCTTTGGATTCACCTTTCCTGTCGCGAGAAGCTGGGCCGTAAGAGAAATTGATAAAGCAATCGGAATGTTCATGATGAGCGCGTTAACCAGTCGATATTTGAAGCTTGGTCTTTGATTCATATGAATGCCTCCTGTTTAGTTAATAGTTACATGCTTCATTATAAACTGAGCGCTCACGTATGGCAATATGCACACAAATAAATACTGTAAATCCGGTATTTATAGTGATTTTAGATGATACATAAATGCTGTAAATTCGGGGATCTCGCGCGGAATAGGAATCCCTGCGTGCATAAGCGCCATGCCGGATGCTGTGAGTACAACTCCGCTTCCTTCCTTTTCCACCTGGTACAGGCTGTCCGGTTCAAGCCCCCTGCAGTGAATGTATTCCTGCGGCCCGTTCACTGTAAGATTCACGGTTACCACCGTAAGAAGCGCTTCCTTTTTGTCTTTTGATACGCACTCCCAGGCCACCAGATTGACATTTTCAAAAGGATTTGCCAGCCTGTAATAATCGCCGAAGAAATTGATGTCGTAGTATTTCAGATAAAGATCACTCATCTTTTTGCAGACTGCGACCTCATCCGGTCCCAGCTTCGTAGCGTCAAGCTCATATCCGAAGGTTCCGCACATGGCAATGGCCGCCTTCGTCTCAAGCGGAACCATGGAGCTCGCCTGGGAAACATGGGCTCCCATAGTGCACAGCGGATAGAGGAAGGAGGAGCCGTAATGAAGCTTCAGATTATCCAGCGGTTTTGTATTGTCGGAGCTCCAGTACTGAACAAAATACGTCAGCATCGCCGGGTCGAACCGGCCGCCTCCGCCTGCGCAGCCCTCGAACATGATATCGGGGTGCGTCTTTATAATGCCGTCCATTACGCGGTAAAGGCCGAGCACATACCGATGCGACACTTCCCCCTGGTGACCGGCGGGAAGAGCGTTGGACCAGAGGTCCGTGATGGCCCGGTTTATATCCCATTTCACATAGTAAATATTTGCGCTGTCGAGAATAGCGTTAATGCTGGTAATCAGATAGTCCTGCACTTCTTTCCGGCTGACGTCGAGAACCAGCTGGTTCCGGCTTCTGACGGCATGTCTTCCCGGGATTTCCATGACCCAGTCGGGGTGGCTGCGGAAAAGATCCGAATCCTCAGAAACCATCTCCGGCTCAAACCAGATTCCGAATTTCATACCGAGATCATTGATCTGCCTGACGAGCTCCGTAAGTCCGCACTTGATCTTCTTTTCATTGACATACCAGTCCCCGAGACCGGAGTTGTCATCGTCGCGTTTTCCGAACCAGCCGTCATCCATGACGATCATTTCAACGCCCATGCCTTTGGCAGCCTTCGCGATCTCGATGAGTTTTACGTCGTCGAAGTCAAAGAAGGCAGCTTCCCACGTATTGATGAGCACCGGCCGTCTGATGTCCCGGACAAACTTGCTCTTATTCAGATTATTTCTGAAGAAGTTATGATAATTGCGGCTCATCGCGGTAAGTCCCTTATGCGTATATGTCATAAGGACTGCCGGAGTATCAAAATCTTCGCCCGGAGCCACCTGGTAGCTGAAGAGCCTGTCATTGACGCCGAGGACAAGTCTGGCCTGATCATACTGATCGAGCTCCGCCTCCGCCAGGAAGCTTCCCGAATACATCAGGGCGAATCCGTAGCAGGACCCGTATTCTTCATTTGCTTCCTTCTCCACAAGCGCAATGAAAGGATTCTGCTGATGTGACGATATGCCGCGCCCGCTCCGGATTTTGTGAACGTGATGCGTTAAGGGCTGACGCTCGACCTGCCGCTCCTGCCCGTATCTTCCCGGGAGTGAAATTATATCAAGATTTCCCCCGTTCATATAATCCATATTGAGCGACATGATCCGCTTGAGTGCGATTTCGCCGGTTCCGCCGTTATGAACTCTGGCGGCGCGCATGATAATATCCGCCTCTTCGAACACCGAGTAAAGCAGCGTGACCTGCACCTTCGTAACGGCATCTTCAAGGACAATCTCCAGCGTATCAACGGTATCTTTGTCCGTGGCAAACGCAGTCGGCAGACCTTTAAGGGTGAAAGCTCCGGGATAAATCTTATGCGCTATATATCTGCCGTCAAATGAAAAACTTCCGTCCGGATTCTGTACCTCGATGGAGTTAATCCGGAAGTCTCCCTGCTGCTGTGTCGTAAACTCCTGCGGCTGCGCATCCAGGGAAAACGTCCGCTCCTTCAGTGAGTCATACGGGTTTCCTGAAAAGCCTCTGTCATACCGGCGGATCAGGTATGACAGATCCTCGTCGTGAATCGTCGCCCCGTAATAGAGATGATTCACGTAATTGAGATTTCCGATCTTCAACTGGTACGTGGTCTTCGATGTATGCAGTGAAAAGGTTTTCGCGATTTCGGTAAATACGATTGACATAGCGCCCTCCCTGTGCGAAGAGTGATTGGTTTCTGCCATTATATCATAATCCTGTCCGGTTCTCCTGCCGGATCAGAAAAGACGTTCATTCACTGCAGAATGCAGTGAATGAACGTCTTTTTGTCCCTTCGGGAGGATATCTGATCAATAATATGTTGTCACGATTCTTGTGCCCTCTTTCGCCTGAAATTCAGAATCCGAGAGCTGGATATACGCGGTTCCGTCGTCTTCATGCCAGTAGCCGTCCGAACCTTCATAGATCCAGAACGAGTTGCCGTACTCATCGTAGACGGTTAATGACGGTCTGTCATAGGGATCACCCTCGACATTGACTTCAGTGTCGTAATCATATTCAGGTTCCCCGCCGGTCGGGTAATACGTTGTCACGCGTCTTGTACCCTCCTTCACCTGAAACTCTGTATCGGAGACCTGGATATATGCCGTTCCGTCATCTTCATGCCAGTAACCATCCGATCCTTCATAGATCCGGAAGGAGTTTCCGTCCTCATCGTAGACAATTAACGACGGTCTGTCATAGGGATCACCCTCGACATTGACTTCAGGTTCCTCTTCGTCGTACGGGTTATAGGTTGTCAGACGCTTTGTTCCTTCATGTACCTGGAAGTCCGTATCAGAAAGCCGGTCATACAGCGTACCGCTCATGTCTCTCCAGTAACCGTCCGTGCATTCATAGAGCGTATATACATCCCCGTTCTCATCATAAGCGGTCTTCACAGATCCGGTGTATGTAACATCCGTAGTCTTCTCTTCTTTTGATTCCGGCGCAGTATCCGTAAGGAAGCTTCCGGACACATAGCCGGTTCCGCCCTCATACGCCACCTGATACCAGTTCAGATCTTTACCGTTTCTCTGTATTGCTCCGAGAACCTTAACCGAAGTTCCGTAGCCCAGACCTCCGATAATCAGGTCATCTACAGAACAGCCTCTCCGAACATTCAGCCAGTCCACCGTTACGTACATCGTCTTATCCATCGGCACAATTGAAAACTCGTTGGTCTTGACCTCGTTTTCCTTCCCGACGGCAAGCTTCGTGTCATACTTCAGAACCTTCGCGGTAATGATAGAATTGGCAATCTCCGGGATCTTCTCCGCATCCACAACAGATCCGGTGATAATGAATACCTCATTCTGTGTAGAGAAAATCGCCTGATAAACATTGACATAATGGGTATCTGCTACAGATATTTCCGGCAGCTTTTCGCCATTTGAAAAATGATCGATGGTAATAACGCTTCCGCCGTCGCTGAGCGCGATCCATTTCATCGGATCCTCGATCTGCTTCCAGTTCTCATTCGGAAGCTCAATCGAAAGAACTCCGTTTTCCGATGTAAATGTTTCCGCCGCTGCCGGTACGGCAAGGCATAAGGCGCCGACTGCAGCAAGTACGGCAATTGCAGTTTTTCTGATGGCTTTTCTTATCATAAGTGTTCCCCTTTCAAGCATTTATATAGAATTGTCAGCATAAAGCCTGACGTCATAATTCCAACAGGATTATCTTACGATACTTAATATCACACGTCTGTCACACAGAAAAAGCCTTCGGTTCCTTCGGTTCACATGAAGACATCATCGCCGGATTTGAAGCCAAATGCCGGATGAAAATCAAATTTCACAGAGCCGACCGGTATGCCCGGAATTGCTTTCTTAATCATAGCGGTACCTTCGAATCCGAATCCTGCGCACAGCTCAATCGCGGTGATTCCGGAAGCAACCAGATCCTTTGCCACCTGAACAGCCTGCGCATAATCAGAGCAGCCGACAACGGTCATCTCGATTTCATCCGACGGAATAAACGCGCGGGCCTTTTCAGGGTCCACATTCGGCGCAACATAGATAAACCCACATTTAAACATATTAATACTCCTCCTGGTATAGCGTACATTCGTTACACATTTATTATAACTTTGCACATAGTCTCGCGACAATAATAAGATTAATAAGAAGTAAGGTCTCCGGACAGCGATGAGATTAAATATAAGGCAGATGATCCGGGCACTGTCGCAGCATGCCATAAATCTCTTGCATCATAAGATTATTCATTCTAGAATAGTATCATTGCACGATTATGCTGCCTTCAGAATTGATCCTAAGACAAATTCAATTCGGAAGGCATTTTTATTGGAGGAGGCATGGATTTGGAAAACAGCATTCTGTATATAAATGCCTGCGTGCGGAAAGGCTCTGGCTCAGAATTTTTACGGCATTATGGATGTAAGACATATTGAGGCTGCAGGTCTGGATATCGCCGGAGCAGATGTGGAAGCAATTATGGCGGGCGCAGAAGCTTCACTTTCAAAGGCAGCAGCAGATAGAACTCTCCAAACACGAGAAATTGACGACTGGCAGGAGACACCATGAACAAGAAACGCAGCTCCTTCGACTGGGGCAGCTTTATAAAAAAAGTAGCCATGATCGCCGTTCCCGTGGCGCTGCAAAACCTGCTGACCACGACGGGATCCATGGTTGATACGATGATGATCGCATCCCTCGGTCAGACCCAGGTCGGCGCCGTGGGGCTCTGCGCCCAGTTTTCTTCTCTTATGTTCAGCAGCTACTTCGGCTTCGTCGGAGGCGGCATGCTGTTCTTTGCCCAGTTCTTCGGCGCCAAAGATGACGACGGGATCAACCGTTCTTACGGTCTGACGCTGACCTGCGTGCTCGCGGTAGGCCTCCTCTTCGGGGTACTCGCCGTGTGCTTTCCCGGCACCATTATGCGGCTCTATACAGATAAGCCGTCCATTCAGCAGGTCGGTATCGAGTACCTTCGTATCGTGGGATTCTCCTACCCGCTGATGACATGCACGATGGCAATGGCATCTCTCCTTAGGTGTACGGGACAGGTCCGGATTCCGCTGCAGGCATCCATTGTTTCGGTGATTACCAATATCGTGCTGAACTGGATCCTGATCTTCGGGCATCTGGGAATACCCGCCCTCGGAGTACGCGGGGCTGCCGCAGCTACCGTGACCGCCCAGGCGACCGGCGTTCTGCTGATGATTCTTCTGGCAAACCGGGCTGGGCACCCTTATCTGCTGGCAGTGAAGGGCCACTTCAAATGGACCGTTTCTTTTTTGAAAATCTATCTTCGGAAATGTTTCCCGATCATCCTGAATGAATTCCTGATCGGCGCAGGTAATATGATGATCAGTATTGTGATGGGACGTCAGACCGAGCAGGCCATCGCCGCTCTGGCGGTATTCCGGACGCTGGAAGGTCTTGTAATCGGTTTCTTCGCCGGCTTTTCAAATGCCGTATCCGTTCTTGTGGGAACCGAAGCGGGAGCCGGGCGAGTCGATTCCGCCTACAAAAGAGGCTGGAGACTGGTCTATCTGTGCCAGGGATTTATCGGTCTTCTTGGGCTTACACTGGTCACACTGCACACCCCGATCCTGACTGCCATGGGAATGAGCGGGGAGGGCTTCAGGATTGCCTTCGGCATGCTCTGCATCTACGCAGTCGCGTCTCTGATCCGTATGGGAAACTGGACCCAGAACGATACGTTCAGGGCGGCAGGCGACGCCGCCTTTGGCACCATTCTTGAGATCCTGTTTATGTGGGCGGTCGTAGTACCTGCTGTCTGGATCACCGGCATGGTCAGGCACCTGCCCGTACTCGTCGTTTTTGCCTGCTGCTACATAGATGAACCGATCCGGTATCTTCTGATGCAGAGGCATCTGTTCAGCGGCAAATGGATTAAGCCGGTCACTCCCGAGGGAAAGGCCGCACTAAAGAACTGGACTCCGGAAAAATAAGAAGGGCTTGTTCTGCCCTTCCCCTGATTCGACATAAAGGAGATTACTTACATAATGGACCAGAAAACCGGAAGCACACGCAATTTCACAACCGGACCGATCCTGATGCAGCTGATCCGCTTTTCAGTCCCGGTTCTCTTCGCGCTTCTTCTTCAGGCAACCTACGGAGCGGTGGACCTGCTGATCGTCGGGCAGTTCGCCACCTCCGCAGATGTGTCGGCTGTCGCGACCGGCTCGAATATCATGATGACGCTGACCGGACCGATCAGCAGCTTCGCCATGGGTATCACTGTACTACTCGGCCAGCAGATCGGGCGCGGAGACGGAAAGAGCGGCGGCACCACCATCGGATCCGGCATCACTCTCTTCGCCTGTATAGGTCTTGCTCTGACTGCCGTCCTGGTACTTCTGACTCCGCAGATCTGTACTTTAATGCATGCGCCGGCGGAAGCCTTCGACCGGACCGCCTCCTATGTCCGGATCTGCGGCGGCGGTATCCTTGTCATCATCTCTTATAACCTGATCGGAAGCATTTTCCGCGGCATCGGGGATTCCCGCACGCCGCTGATCGCGGTCGCCATCGCCTGCATTTTCAATATCGCAGGCGACCTTTTCCTTGTCCGCGGCGTCGGCCTCGGCGCTTCCGGCGCTGCCATCGCCACGGTTGCGGCCCAGGCGCTGAGCGTTGTTATCTCCCTGATCCTGATCCGCCGCCACGAGCTTCCCTTCTCTTTTTCCCGGAAAATGCTCCGTGTGAACGGGAGAATCTGGAAGAAAATCGCGACACTTGGTCTTCCCCTTGCTGTTTCGGACCTTCTTGTCGGCCTTTCGTTTATGATTATCCAGGCGATCGTCAACTCGCTGGGCCTGATTCCGTCCGCCGGCATCGGTGTGGCAGAGAAGGTATGCGCATTTATTATGCTCGTTCCCAGCGCTTTCATGCAGTCAGTGGCGGCCTTTACGGCTCAGAACGTAGGTGCCGGGCGGTATGACAGAGCTACACGGGCGCTTCGCTACGGCATCCTGACCTCACTGGCGGTCGGCGTCTTCATGGGGCTCTTGTCATTTTTCCGCGGAGATCTGCTCTGCGCTGTGTTCTCAAAAGACCCGGAGGTCGTACTCGCCGGTGCGGACTATCTGAAGTCCTATGCCATCGACTGTGTTCTGACCCCCATTTTCTTCGTGTTCATCGGATATTACAACGGTCTCGGACAGACGGGCTTTGTGATGCTGCAGGGTATCGTAAGTGCTTTCGGCGTCAGGGTTCCTGTCTCCTATGCCATGAGCCGGATCCGCCCTGTTTCTCTCTTTAAGATCGGGCTTGCAACTCCGTGCTCATCGTTGCTGCAGATCGCGATGTCCTTACTCTTTATGAGACATCTGAAGAGAAAATATCCCGACGCGGAGATACCGCCTGTAGAAAGATAAAGAAGCAAACGAAATGCAGCTGTCCTTAATTTTGAACCGCTGATTCGCGGTTCAGAAGCAGAACTGCCGACAATACAAAGATCACTCCGACGAGCGATGCAGCCGTCATTTTCTCATGATAGACAAACACACCCACAAGTGAAGCGACGACCGGTTCAACCGACGAAAGGATGGACGCCCTGCTGTTTTCAAGGCCCGTCAGACCGAACGTGTAGAGCATATACGGAATAAAGCAGCTGATTACTCCGGTCGCGATACACCACGCGGCGGAAGCGCCTGAAGCAGTCATTGCGCCCGGAAGCTCTCCGGGTCTCCAGATGAAAAATGCTCCCGCTGCCGCCAAAAGGCATGAATAGAAATTGATGGTACTGCTGCTGTATCCCCTCTG
>CADBRO010000136.1 GCA_902797075.1 uncultured Lachnospiraceae bacterium | reverse complement strand
TGTCGCGATTGTCACACGCTCGCGGTAACCGTCTTTCAGCGCTTTTCCGAGGACGATCTCGGAGGTCTTATCAAGATAGACATAAGCGGTGTCGATGTACGTGACCCCTCCGTCGATCGCGCGGCGGATCAGGGAGATGGCTTTTTGCTCGTCGATGGTGCTGTCACCGGACGCAGCGCCGTTGAATCGCATGCATCCAAGGCCGAAGGCTGAACCTTTTATGCCGAGTTTTCCGAAATTGCGGTATTTCATAGTGTCCTCCTGCAAAATAATCTTGCGTGATGTGCTGCGCCATGTACCGGGGCGGCGGCAGTGGGCCGTCACTTGCGCGGCATTTTTAATATAAGAAGGGTTGACCGCAAGAGGCGAAGCGGATTGCGGATTACCTTTGATTTATTATACAGTTTTTCCCGTAAGTACAAAACCAAAAGTTTGAGAAGAAAATCAGTTAGAATAAGCAGCGAAGCAGATTGCGAATGCCCGTTTTGCAAATATTAGAGAAACAAGGAGAAAGACGTGATTGACAGATCGGATATGCTCGAACTCACGCGGCGAATGACGCTGACCCGTTCGTGCTTTGACAGAATCGCCGGCGCCTATATGACGGCGGAGGGCGAGATCGACGATACATTTAACGTAAGCTATCTGAACCAGAAGGCTGCGGATAAGACAAAATATCTTGCGAACGCCAAGACCGTGCCATTTTCAAAGACCAACGACCAGCTGACCGAGCACAGGTTTTCTGACGACGGAAAGGGAAAGGGCAGCATATGGCAGCTCCTTCTGGGAATTGTGAACTGCGGACTCAAAAACGATCTGCTGCTTGAGCTTCTCTATGAACAGATCGGCATTTTTTATGAACCGGTTTCGGAGTACGGTATATCGGTAATCCACGGAGTCTACGATGTGCCCATGAAGTCGACGGATAAAGGATATCTGTACGAATCGGAGATTGTTTATGATTTTATCATATGCACGGTGAGCCCGCTTCTTCCGGAATATGAACTCGGGAAACCGGATTACGGATTTCTGTTTCCCGCTTTTTCCTACAGGTGCGGCGACCGGGACGCAATCGACGTGTTCAACAGAAATCCGGATCACCCGCAGGACATACTCACGGAGATTATTCTCGGCAAACGGTGAAGCGGTCTGATATAATATCACAAAAACAATGATGGAAAAGGAGGTATCTCGAAATGTGCGGGATTGTCGGATATAACGGATCAGAACAGGCAGCTCCGATTCTTCTGGAAGGCCTTGCGAAGCTTGAGTACCGCGGCTATGATTCAGCGGGACTTGCGGTCCGGGACGGAGAAAAAGAAGTGCAGCTCGTAAAGGCGAAGGGCCGTCTCCGCGTTCTTGCCGAAAAGACGGACAACGGGAGAGCCATGTCCGGGATGTGCGGCATCGGCCATACGCGCTGGGCAACCCACGGGGAACCTTCGGAGATCAACGCGCACCCGCATATGAGTGACGACAGGAATATCGTCGGCGTCCATAACGGCATCATTGAAAACTATCAGGAGCTGAAGGACAAGCTTCTCCGCAAAGGATATCGGTTTTATTCCGAGACGGATACCGAGGTCGCGGTAAAGCTTGTGGATTATTACTACCGGAAATACAATATCGGGCCGATTGACGCAATCGCGAAGGCGATGGTCCGGATCCGCGGCTCTTACGCCCTTGCGCTTATGTTCAGGGATAATCCCGAAGAACTCTGGGTCGCAAGAAAAGACAGCCCCATGGTGATCGGAATCTCCGAAGGGGAATCCTTTGTGGCGTCTGATGTTCCCGCTGTTCTGAAATATACGAGAGAAGTCTTCTACATCGGCAATCTCGAGATGGCGTGCCTGAAAAAGGGCGAGGTGCATTTTTACAATCTCGACGGCGACGAGATAGAAAAGGAACCAACAACGATCACCTGGGACGCTGAAGCAGCTGAAAAGAGCGGCTTTGAGCATTTCATGATAAAGGAAATTCATGAGCAGCCGAAGGCGGTCCGGGACACCATGAACGCATACCTGAAAGACGGCAGCATCTGCCTCGATACCGTCGGGATTTCGGATGATGACCTGAGAGGGATTTCCCAGATTGTGATCGTCGCCTGCGGTTCCGCGTATCACGTCGGGGTAGCCGCACAGTATATTTTCGAGGACATGTGCAGGATACCGGTCCGCGTTGAGCTGGCTTCCGAATTCCGCTACCGGAACCCGATCCTTCCGGAGGGAGCGCTGGTCGTAATTATCAGCCAGAGCGGGGAAACGGCGGATTCGCTGGCAGCTCTCCGCGAGGCAAAAAAGCTTGGGGCAAAGACCCTCGGAATAGTAAATGTTGTCGGGAGCTCCATCGCGAGAGAGGCTGATTTTGTCCTATACACGATGGCCGGCCCGGAAATCGCGGTCGCCACAACCAAGGCTTACAGCAGTCAGCTGATTGCAGCGGACATTCTGGCGATCAAAACGGCGCTCGCGATGGGCAGGATCACGGAAGAGGAGAGCAGGTCTTACATCGAGGAAATGGAGTCGATTCCCAATAAGATCTCACGCGTTCTCGAGGACAAGGAGCGGATCCAGTGGTTCGCGTCCAAGTACGCCAACGCGAAGGACATCTTCTTTATCGGGAGGGGGATCGATTACGCGATCTGCCTCGAGGGAAGCCTGAAGCTGAAGGAGATCAGCTATATTCATTCCGAGGCTTATGCCGCCGGGGAACTGAAGCACGGCACGATTTCCCTCATCGAGGACGGAACGCTGGTTGTAGGCGTTCTGACGCAGAGCCGGCTCTACGAGAAGACACTGAGCAACATGGTCGAGTGTAAAAGCCGCGGTGCTTATCTCATGGGACTTACGTCTTACGGAAATTACAGCATCGAGGACAATGTGAATTTTACGGTCTATATCCCGAAGAGCAGCGAGTATTTCGTTAATTCACTTGCGATCATCCCACTGCAGCTGCTGAGCTACTATGTGAGCGTCGCGAAGGGACTCGACGTCGACAAGCCGAGAAATCTGGCTAAATCGGTGACGGTGGAATAAACGGAAGAGGTTATAAAAAACGGTCCGGCGCATCTGATGCGCCGGACCGTTTATGATTCATAAGTAAGGAACGGATGAATTACAGGTGAAGCACTCTTTCCGCAATTTCCTGGGTGCGGCCCTGATTCCAGTACTGTGTTCCGATGTAGCCGCAGGTTCTTCTTGCGACATGCATCTGGGTCTGGTCACGGTTTCCGCAGCTCGGGCACTCCCAGATCAGTTTACCGGTCTCATCCTTTTTGATCAGGATTTCTCCGTCATAGCCGCAGACATCGCAGTAATCGCTCTTCGTATTCAGCTCCGCATAGAGAATGCCGTCGTAAATATGCTGCATGACGCGGATGACTGCCGGGATGTTGTTCTGCATGTTCGGAACCTCGACGTAGCTGATGGCGCCGCCCGGAGAGAGCTTCTGGAACTCGGCTTCCTTTGTGAGCTTGCTGAAGGCGTCGATATTCTCGGTGACATGGATGTGATAGCTGTTCGTGATGTAGTTCCTGTCCGTGACGCCGGGGATTTTTCCGAAACGCTTCTGGAGGCATTTCGCAAATTTGTAAGTCGTGCTTTCGAGCGGTGTGCCGTACACGGAATAGTCGATGTTTTCTTCCTTTTTCCATTTCGCGCAGGCGTCGTTCAGCGACTGCATGACGCGGAGTCCGAATTCCTTGCCTTCGTCGTCGGTGTGGGAGACGCCCTTCATGTAGTAGACGCACTCGGCAAGTCCCGCATACCCGAGCGAGATCGTGGAGTAGCCGCTGTAAAGCAGGCGGTCGATCGTCTCACCGGACTTCAGGCGCGCGAGCGCTCCGTCCTGCCAGAGGATCGGCGCCACATCCGACGGTGTTCCCTTCAGGCGGTTGTGGCGGATCTGGAGCGCTTTATGACAGAGGGCGAGCCGCTCGTTCATAATGGTCCAGAATTTGTTTTCGTCACGGCCGGAGGAGCACGCGACGTCCACAAGGTTGATGGTCACGACGCCCTGGTTGAAGCGGCCGTAGTATTTGTGTTTACCTTCCTTGTAATTATGGGCGTCCGCCAGGTTTCCGACGCCGGCGTCCGTAAAGCGGTCAGGCGTAAGGAAGCTTCTGCAGCCCATGCACGGATAAACGTCGCCTTTCAGCTCAAGCGCTTTTTTCTCGGAGATATAGTCCGGAACCATGCGCTTCGCCGTGCACTCCGCCGCCAGCTTTGTGAGATAGAAGTACGGCGTGCCCTCGCGGATATTGTCCTCCTGAAGCACATAGATAAGCTTCGGGAACGCTGGCGTGATATAGACGCCGCTTCTGTCCTTGACGCCTAAGATCCTCTGTTTGAGCATCACCTCGATGACCATCGCCAGGTCCTTGCGGAGCAGGCCGTCCGGCACTTCGTTCAGGTACATGAAGACCGTTACGAACGGAGCCTGGCCGTTCGTGGACTGAAGCGTGATCAGCTGGTACTGGATCGTCTGGCAGCCGGATTCGACTTCCTTTAAGACCTCTTTTTCAACGAGGGCGCTGAATTTGTCTTCCTGAAGCTCTACACCTGCCTCGGAAAGCTCCTCTTTGAGCCGGGCGGAGATTTTTCTGCGGCTTACGTCAACGAAGGGCGCAAGATGCGACATGGTGATTGTCTGTCCGCCGTACTGGCTTGAGGCCACCTGGGCGACGATCTGTGAAGCGACCGTACAGGCGGTGGAAAAGCTCTTCGGTGTGTCGATATGGGTCCCTGAAATACAGGTCCCGTTCTGAAGCATATCCTCGAGATTTACAAGGCAGCAGTTGTGCATGTGCTGGGCGAAATAATCCGCGTCGTGGAAATGGATAATACCTTCTTTATGCGCCTCCACGATGTCTTCGGGGAGCAGATAGCGTCCGGTGTAATAGCGGCTCCATTCGCCTGCCATATAATCGCGCTGAACGGAGAGGACGGTCGGGTTTTTGTTGGAATTTTCCTGTTTGACCTCTTCGTTGTCCCGCTCTACGACGCCCGCGATTTTCTGGTCGATATTGCTCATCTTCCGCATCTCGTTGTGCTTGTAGCGGTAAGTGATGTAGAGACGGGCAACCTTCGGCTTTCCGATGCCCATCAGGGCGTCCTCGACCTTATCCTGGATCTCCTCGACGGACAGGTCGCGTCCGGCATTTCTTGCATCTTTTTCGATGCCGCGGGTAATCTCATTGATCTGGTTCTCCGAGAGGCGCTCACTGAAAATGCCCTCCTCGCGGTTTGCGCGTTCGATTGCTTCGGCGATCTTAACCCCGTCGAACGGGACGCGCTCGCCCGAACGCTTCATAACGCAGATCTTCGGTTCCTCGACGATCATGTTGCCGTCGAGGGTTTCATCGTAGATATACATGATTCTTCTTCCCCCTTATTAACAGTGGCCCTGTACCCTGCGTACAACATTCAAAAAACCTGCTGTCTGTGCTATATGTTGAACGCAGCTTTGCGGAATTCCACAATATCTTGTGGTGCGCAAGTTTTATTATAGCGCACGCGCAGAAATCTTCAAGAGCTATTTTCAGCATTCTTTTTGTTGACGCAGGCCTTTTTACCACGTACCATTAAGCATAAGAATCAGGTCGCCATATACAGGAAGGCCGGAGAGGACTCCGGAGGAAGGGTTGCATACGGAAAAATGATTACTAAAAAAGTCAGCGACTCCATGACCGAGCAGGTGTATATTGTCCGGTCGCAGCATATCAACGGATACGGAAGGCTGTTCGGCGGAATTCTGATGCAATGGATCGACGAGCTGTCGGGCATTGTCTCAAGAAGACATGCCGGAACGACGGTCACCACCGCTTCAATCGACAACCTGAGCTTCGAGGCGCCCGCTTATCAGGACGATATGGTCGTCCTTGTGGGAAAGCTGACCTATGTGGGTCGTACCTCCATGGAAGTGCGCGTTGATGTCTATGTAGAGGATGCCGACGGCATGAGAAAGACCATCAACCGGGCTTATGTCGTCATGGTCGCGATCGCCGAAGACGGGACTCCGCTCCCGGTACCCGGACTTATCGTGGAAAGCGAGAGCGAGCGGTACGAATGGCAGAGCGGAGAGAAGCGCTACCAGCTCAGAAAAACGCGGAGACGTGAAGGCTATTAAGGCGGAGGAAAGGAGTACAATTATGAAACAGATTACGCTCGGACGCACGGGGATTACGGTGCCGCAGAATGCATTCGGTGCGCTGCCGATCCAGAGAATTTCGGAAGAAGAGGCGGTCAGGATCTTAAGACGCGCCTATGACGGAGGCATGCGGTTCTTCGATACCGCGCGCGGCTATACGGACAGCGAGGAGAAGATCGGCGCGGCCTTTGGCGACGACCTCTTCGCACATCACCGGGAAGAGGTGTACATTGCCTCGAAGACGATGGCAAAAACACCGGAAAAACTGAAAGAGGATCTCGATACCACATTAAAAAACCTGCGGACGGACTATCTTGATATCTATCAGCTGCACTGCGCGCCCCAGCTTTACGCGCCGGGCGACGGCACCGGGCTTTATGAGTGCATGCAGGAGGCGAAGGAGCAGGGAAAGATCCGGCACATCTCAATTACCGCGCATCTGATACAGGTCGCCATGGATGCGGCGGAATCGGGACTTTATGACACCATTCAGTTCCCGTTCAGTTATCTCTCCTCCGACAAGGAGCTTGCGCTTGTCGAAGCGTGCCGGAAGAACAATATCGGCTTTATCGCCATGAAGGGACTTGCCGGCGGTCTCATCACGAGATCGGATGCAATCATGGCATATATGGCGTCCTTCGACAATGTCCTTCCGATCTGGGGCGTCCAGAAGATGACGGAGCTTGAGGAGTGGCTCTCCTATATGGACGATACACCCGAAATGACGGATGAAATCCGCGCCTTTATTGAAAATGAAAAGAAGGAGCTGGCGGGCGACTTCTGCCGGGGCTGCGGCTACTGTATGCCGTGTCCGAAGGGAATCATGATCAACCAGTGCGCCAGGATGTCGCTCATGCTGAGACGTGCTCCGTCAGAGGCGTGGCTGACTCCAAAGATGCAGTCCGAGATGAAAAAGATCGAGGAGTGCATAGAATGCCGTCAGTGCGAGAAGCGCTGTCCCTACGGTCTCCATACTCCGGAGCTGTTGAAGAAGAATTATGAGGACTACAAAAAGGTATTAAGCGGAGAGATAAGCGTAAGATGAAATGAGGGCAGCCGTGAGGCTGCCCTTTGTATATGAGTGCGGAGGGAATATCTGTTTCGCTGTCTGTTCACGGGCTGATCCTTTGGTTCATATATGTTCATTGTCTTTCAGCTTTGACAGAACGATAAGGATAATGCCTGAGTTTAGAGAGATGACGGCTTCATCATCTCTCCAGCTGTTGCTGATCCCTAAAGGAAAACGGTTTGTGAGAGAGATGTTTCCGCAGTCGTAGTTTGTTCCGCTGATGGAAACGCCGGTACACTGATCGGAAAGGGAGAACAGCGAAAGAGACCATCCGGGACGCCGGCGGAGGCTGATGCTTCCGCTTCCGGAAATGAAGGCTTCCGTATCACTGCCTGCGAGCCTTGCCCTGCCGCCGCGTTCCGCGGCGAAGGCACCGGCCTGCAGGTTTGCAAGCGTATGATCAAGCCTGCCTCCGAAAGCGCACGCGATCGTAAGATCCCTGTATCCTTTGTTCAGCGCAAATTTAACAGCGAGCATGGTATCGGTGTCATCTTTTCTGCAGGGTACCCGCATAACCGGTATGTCTCCGCAGGGGACCGGTGCAGAATCAAAGTCGCCTATGATAAGATCCGGACGTATATTAAGCCGGTCCGCGTACAGATATCCTTTGTCACAGGCGATGATAAGCCCCGGCGCGGGCGTATCATCGCCAAGGGGGGCGTAATCGCCCCCCGAGATGATCAGACAATATGTTTCCATGAAGCCTCCCTTAAGAATGCCGGGATTTATTTTATGGTGATGAGTTCGTAATCTCTTGTGCCGAGCCCGATCTTTTCGCCGTGCTCCAGTGTCTCTTTCCAGCGGATATTCGGGTTGCTGTCCATGAAGTGATCATGGTGGCAGTGCCATCCCTCTTTTGCCAGGTTGTCGCCGAGCTGGCTGTTGCGGATCGGCTCCGCCTTGAGACATAGATCCGCGCAGGCCTGATCGAGCGCCACCGGGTCAAAGGATGCCAGCATGCCGATATTCGGAAGGATCGGGGCGTCATTTTCGCCGTGGCAGTCGCAGTTCGGCGAGACATCCATAATCAGGCTGCTGTGGAAGCAGGGACGGCCATAGCACTGGGCGTGGGCATACTCCGCCATTTTGCAGCAGAGCCTCTCTGCGGCGGTGTCGCTTTCGTTGCTGATCGCGTCGAAGGCGCAGGCCCCGATGCAGCGGCCGCAGCCCTTGCAGAGTTCCTGATCGATGTACGCCTTTCCGTTTTCACGGTAGAAAATGGCGTCGCTGCCGCATTCTCTGGCGCAGCGTCTGCAGCCCCTGCAGAGATCCTCGTCGACGACGGGTTTTCCGTCGTTGTGCTGGATCATCTTTCCGGCGCGGCTGCCGCCGCCCATGCCGATGTTCTTGATTGCACCGCCGAATCCGGTCATCTCATGTCCCTTGAAGTGGGAGAGGGAAATCAGGATATCTGCGTCCATGATCGCTCTTCCCACAAGAGCGGTTTTGCAGTATTCCCCGTTCGGAACAGGAACTTCGATATCATCCGTCCCGCGGAGACCGTCCGCGATGATTACATTACATCCGGTCGTTACACTGTTAAAACCGTTGATTTCCGCATTTTCGAGGTGATCGACGGCATTTTTGCGGCTTCCGACGTAGAGCGTGTTGCAGTCGGTAAGGAACGGCTTTCCGCCGAGTTCCTTGATGACCTGAACGACGGATCTGACATAGTTCGGGCGGAGATAGGCGAAGTTGCCGAGCTCGCCGAAATGCATCTTGACGGCGACGAATTTTCCGTCAAAGTCAATGTTTCCGATACCGGCCTTCCGGATCAGCCGCTGAAGCTTGACGCCCTGGCTGACATCCAGTTCGGTCCGGAAATCCGTGAAATATACTTTTGAAGCTGTCATAAAATTCTCCTCATCCGGTTATGGGTTGATGATGCTCACATTCTAACACAGGGAAGACAGAACGACAATCTGTGAACATTCACTCCCATTACCTGGTATATTTCTTCGGAAAAATTGTTATAATAGCCTGGAAAGCAGACGTCCGGAACACTGTAAAAAGGTGGTTTATGAAGAAGCAGAAAGATAAATTACATGGGAAGAAGAGGGAATTTCTGCTCCGCCTTGCGGCCCTTTTCTGCGGTCTAGTGATCGCGCATCTCGGAGTTACCCTGTTTATTCTGAGCGATCTCGGAGCCGATCCATTCAACGTGCTGATTCAGGGGCTCAGAAATCTGATCAGCCCTGCGCTTCCGCAGGTTTCGCACGGGATGGTTCATATGGCGGTAAGCTTTTTAATCATCCTTGTTCTTCTGATCGCGGACAGGACCTATGTCAGGGCCGGCACGCTGGTCTGCATGTTCTGTGGGGGACCGATCATCGATTTCTTTACCTGGGCGCTTACGCCATTTGGGATCGGGCAGGCAAATCTTGTTGTCAAGGCAGTGGCCCTGGTCGCGGGCTGCGTCATTTTAGCCTTCGGCATGACTGTCGTGATCCGCTCTGAGGCCGGCACGGGACCGAATGACCTCGTCGCGGTCGTGATCAGCGACAAACTAAAAAAACGGTTTGGAATCGTAAGGATTATTGTGGACTTTTCTTTTATTGCCGTCGGAGCTGTTCTGGGAGGCGTCTTCGGACCCGGAACGCTCATCTGCGCGTTTCTTGTGGGCCCTGTGGCGGATTTTTTCATGCCGCTGTCGGGGAGAATCGTGGACAGGATTCTCAGGATTTAGAGCAGAGAGCGAAGTGGACCGGGACTGCTTTTATGGAGTACGAAAATGTCTCTGCACGGCACATGGAAAGTCATAAATGATATGGCGAAGTACTTGAATAAAGGCTAGAATAGAAAAAAAGCTTTCGGAGGAATGGAGTTATGGACAAAATTAAGAACCCGATTATCCCCGGGTATTATCCGGATCCGAGCATCTGCCGCGTCGGAGAAGACTTTTACCTTGCCTGCTCGAGTTTTGAGATGTATCCCGGAATTCCGATTTTTCACAGCCGGGATCTCGTGCACTGGGAGCAGATCGGCAACGCGCTGACGGAAGAGAACGGTTTCCACATGGAAGCGAACTGCGGGGTCGGCGGCGTGATGGCTCCGACCATCCGTTACAACAACGGTACTTTTTATATAATTAACACCAATTTTGCGGACAAGGGAAATTATATCATCACGGCAAAGGATCCGGCAGGGCCCTGGTCGGAGATCCACTGGACCGAGGATATCCCCGGCATCGACGCTTCGATCTTCTTCGATGACGACGGACAGTGCTATGTGATGGGAACCGGCAACGTCTGGGACAACGGAGCCGGCGTCATGGAGAGAGGAATCTGGCTCGCGAAATACGATATCGAGAACTATAAAATGGTGGGTGAGCCGTATACGATCTGGAACAGCGCGCTCCGCGGAGCCGGTTCGCCGGAAGCCCCGCATCTTTATCACATCGGCGATTATTATTACCTTATGATCGCGGAGGGCGGCACGGAGCATTATCATTCCGTGGCGGTGGCGAGAAGCAAAGAGCTCTTCAGCTTTTATGAAGGCAATCCGGCAAACCCGGTTCTTACGCACAGACATATGGGCTTTAAGAGTCCGATCACCAATGTGGGTCACGCGGACTTTGTGGAGCTTCCGGACGGGAGCTGGTATGCTGTTATGCTCGCGTCCCGCCTGATCGACGGCGCTTATAAGAACATCGGCCGCGAAACCTTCATCTGTCCGGTGATCTGGGAGAGAGACTGGCCGGTATTTACGCCGGAAACCGGAAAGGTAGAGTGGGAGTACGAAGCGCCGAACCTTCCGCAGACGGTATATCCGAAGACGCCGGAGAGAGATGACTTTGACTGCGAAGAGCTTCCGATGTACTGGACGCTCTGGGGAACTCCGAACGAGAAATACTATAAGCTCGCAGACTCGAAGCTTACGCTTCGGTGCATTCCGCAGAAGCTCGACGAGGATCTTAAGCCGATGTCGTTCGACGTCTCGCTTTCTGACGACGCTTACAGAGCGTTTGCGGCGAGAAGGCAGTGCTCGGTTAACCTGACGGCAGAAACCGAGATGATATTTAAACCTGAGGGAAATGAAACCGCCGGCCTTGCCGTTGTGCAGGCTCTTAATCACCAGCTTCACATTGAGCGGTGCGCTCATGACGGAAAGCAGGTTCTCCGGGTGGTTCAGGTGACCTGTGATTACGATAAGCCGCCGTATATGCCGGGATTTACCTCGAAGACCGAAAAGAAGGTGTGCACCGAGGTGCCGTATGAAGGAGACCGGGTCGTCCTTCGAATCACGATGGACGGCGAGGACTGGCATATCTTCTGCGGAGAGACCGGCGATTCCATGGCGGAGCTCTGCGCCTTCGACGGAAGAATCCTTAATCCCGAGAAGGTTGGCTGCATGACCGGAACTCTCATCGGTATGTTTGCGTCCGGCAACGGATGCGACAGTGCGAACACCGCATCGTTCGAATACTTCGAACTGGTCGGAAGGGACTGATCCATGCAGGGAAGAACGCACCTTGCGGCAGGAACTGCCCTGGCGCTTGCGCTGCTGAAACCGGATACGCCCGCGGCACTTGTATCAGGTGCCGCGGCTGCGGCAATCGGGAGCATCATCAGTGATATTGATGAAGGAAAATCCGGCTCACGGAACGATGCCGTGAGAGCGGGTGCTGTTCTTCTGGCAGTTGCCGCCGTATCTCTTATGGCTGACCGCATCTGGAATCTCGGCATACTG
>CADBRO010000135.1 GCA_902797075.1 uncultured Lachnospiraceae bacterium | reverse complement strand
CTTCCAGGACCCGATGACAGCGCTCAACCCGGTCAAGCCGGTCGGCGAGCAGATCGCGGAAGTTGTTCTTCTGCACAACCACTGCTCGAAGGCAGAGGCAATGAAACGTGCCCAGGAAATGCTGGCGATGGTCGGTATCGTTCCGGAGCGCTATAAGGATTACCCGCACCAGTTCTCCGGCGGCATGAAGCAGCGTATCGTCATCGCGATCGCTCTGGCCTGCGAACCGGATCTGCTGATTGCGGATGAACCGACAACGGCTCTTGACGTTACAATCCAGGCGCAGATTCTCGACATGATGAGAAAGCTGCAGAAGGACAACGGCACATCCATGATCCTGATCACACACGACCTCGGCGTTGTTGCTGAGATGTGCGATGCGGTTGCCGTTATGTATGCCGGCAAGATCGTGGAATACGGTCCGCTTGTGGAAGTCTTTGACCATCCGAAGCATCCGTATACGAGAGCTCTTTATAAGTCAATCCCGTCCCTCGATAAGGATGTGGAAAGACTGCATGTTATCCCGGGACTTGTTACAGACCCGGCAAACCTTCCGCCGTACTGTTCCTTCTTTGACAGATGCCAGGAGAAGTGCGACAAGTGCAAGGATTTCGAGCCGTGGGCTGTTGAGGCGACGCCGGGCCATGTTGCCCAGTGTCTCCAGTACACACCGGAATGGCCGGCAGATGTGAAGAAGGGAGAGTAAGAAATGGCTGAGAATTTATTAGAGGTCAAAAATCTGAAGAAGTATTTCTCCACTCCCCGCGGACTGCTGCATGCGGTTGACAATGTAACCTTCAATATCGAGAAGGGCAAGACGATCGGTATCGTCGGCGAGTCCGGCTGCGGAAAGTCCACACTCGGAAAGACCCTGATGAGACTTCATACGGCGACGTCCGGCCAGGTTATGTACAAAGGCGCGGATATTGCGGCTATGCCCCTCAAGGAATTCAAGAAGAACTACAGATCCCACATTCAGATGATCTTCCAGGATCCGTACGCTTCTCTTGATCCGCGTATGAGCGTTCTTCAGCTGGTTGAGGAACCGATCCGCGTTCAGAATCCGAAGATGTCCAAGATCGAGGTGGAGAAGCAGGCAAAGGATATGATGGAGCTCGTCGGTCTGGCTAAGAGACTGGAAGGCTCCTATCCGCACGAGCTGGACGGCGGACGCCGTCAGAGAATCGGTATCGCGCGTGCTCTGTCCCTGCATCCGGAGTTTATCGTCTGCGACGAGCCGGTTTCCGCACTGGACGTTTCAATCCAGGCACAGATCCTTAATCTTCTGCAGGATCTGCAGAAGGACAGAGGTCTGACCTACATGTTCATTACGCACGATATGTCCGTCGTTAAGCATATCTCCGATGATATCGCGGTTATGTACCTCGGACAGATGATCGAAAAGTGCGAGGCGAAGGAAATCTTCAAGGATACGATTCATCCGTATTCACAGGCCCTGCTTTCAGCTATTCCGATCCCGAATGTGCATGAGAAGCGCGAAAGAATGGTTCTTAAGGGCGAGCTTACAAGCCCGATCGACCCGAAGCCGTGCTGCCGCTTCGCGGCGCGCTGCCCGTATGCTACGGACAAGTGCTTTGCCGAGGAACCGGTACTTCGTGAGATGAAGCCGGGCCACTCTGTGGCATGCCACTTCGCGGAGAAGTTCATGAAGTAATAGATTCAGCGGAAATGTTTTATTAACAGAATAATGAAATCAGCAAAACGTCCGTTTCAGCTCAGCAGTCGTCCCCTCAGCCAGCGTGGCTGTCTTCGGGCTCCTTTGTGCAATATCGCTGAAGACGGACGTTTGCTGATTCTTCAGATGCGGCTGTTGAAGGAAAACATTTGGCTGACAGCATAAGGATACTATGGAGGTAGGCAGTTTGAAGAAGGTTATTAGAACCCCTGATTTTCCGATCGTCGAGACGAAGCAGGGAAAACTGCACGGCTTTAAGGTGGATGATGTTTTTCATTTTCACGGGATCCGGTACGGCACAGCGGAGCGGTTTGAGCTGCCGAAGGCGGAAGCGCCGTGGGAGGGCGTAAGGGACGCGAAGGCTTACGGTTACGCCTGCCCGCTGATGCCGGAGAACATGGCAGCCCAGGTATCCGTGACGCACGACCCGGGGGATGTGAAGAACCCGATGGCTGCGCCATTTTCGTCACTGGAAATGCCTCATGTCTACTGGCCGATGGATGAGCAGTGCCTGTATCTCAATGTCTGGACTAAGAGCATTGATGCGACCGCGAAAAAACCGGTCATGGTATGGCTTCACGGCGGCGGATATTCGGCGGGGTCGGCGGTGGAGATTCCGGCCTACGACGGACATAATCTGGCGGATTACGGCGACGTGGTGATTGTGAATCTCAATCACAGGCTGAACTGCGTCGG
>CADBRO010000134.1 GCA_902797075.1 uncultured Lachnospiraceae bacterium | reverse complement strand
TGCTGTTTACCTTCGGATGCTTGGTAACCTCACTCCTGATTTCATTTCCGTACATATCCACATATCGGATAATCACGGTTGCTGTCTGATATGAATTATAATAAATATTGATCACATTATCTCCGGAGGTCATGACATGTTCCACAACCTCTTTCTCCGGATGATAATCTTCGGCAAGCTGTTCCTCTGTCGCTCCATTCCTCGCCATATAATCTTTATCTACCGCTTTAGGAACAGCTTTGACGGATATCGTGCTGCCATCGACAGTCACCGTATCTGGTGCTGCAACCGGAACAGTTGTCCCCGCGATCAGATAATTAACCGTATATGTCATGTCATGGGGCTTTTCCGTATAGTAGAAAGTGATGACATTAGCCTCATCATCAGCCGAAAGGACCAGATTTTTACTTGACTCGTCCGGCTTATATCCGGAGATCGCAATCGCTTTCTCTGTGACTTCATCTCCGATTTTATATGCTCTCGCATCTACTACACGATCATCTGAAACAGAATTCGTTGTGCCAGCTTCATAATAATGTACCGTGTAGCTGAGCGGTTTTGCTGTCCATACTGCATAGACTGTAATATTTTTGGTCAGCGGCTCACTGAAGTCGTGCGGAGTTTTTCCGTCAGCTTCATTATACCAGCCGATAAACACGTATCCGTCTTTCGTAGGCGTTTTATTATTCTCTACTTTCGCTCCATACGCGTACTCTTCAACCACATTATCCGTAGAGCCGTCTTTAAACTTTCCGCCCTGCGGATTGAACGTAATTGTACGCTTGGGCATCGTAAAGTCACCGTACAGTACAAGGCCTGCCGGCATCTTTGTTCCACCTGCATATGCAGTTGTATGCTCGGAATCTGTAAACCAACCGCGCCATGTTGCTCCATCAACTGGTGCTTCCGGCACATTGTTGGTAAGGTATGAAGAAATATCCGCATTCAGTGAAACCTGCTGCGTGCTGATTTGAGCGCCGTCATAATTATAGAAGGTAAGCGGATACTCCTCGGCATTATAGTAGAAGTCCGCAGTCATATTGCCATAGGGTGTGCTGTCAGTCAGACTGCGTGCCCCATCTGATCTGACCCAGCCACCTTTAGAATATCCTGCATAATCCGGATAATCCGAATCATAAAGATAATTGTAATGTACTGTTACAGATTTTAATAAGCCATACGTTCTTCCACTGTATGTTTTTGACTGAGTGCCTTCGTAGTTTTCCAACCAATAGTTCAATATCTGTGTTTTGTCCGTGGAATAATACCAGTGGTAAACCGTCTTATTCCCAGAAGGCATAACGTCAAGGCTGGTAAATTTCAGATCATTGTTACTTGACGAAAAATTCCAAGCCCAGTCCGGATGCGGCGTATTGAACGTTGACGTCCACAACTGACTGATATTCGCACCATATTTTGCCGTCAGGGTTGCCCTGCCTCTTCCTGTACGCCATCGCACGAGCCCCCAACCATTTACTTCGTAACCACTTCCCTCCCAGGTAATGGTGTACACATTTCTGCTATACCGCACAACAACTACAGTTGTTCCGTCTGCCTTAACAACTTCAGTCGTAGAATCTTTAAATGTAAAGTTCGTTGTATCCAGCTCACTTGGCCGCGTTCCGACTGCCCCTGCGGTCTGGCTTGTCATTGTGATGGTAGAGCCCGTCTCTGCCTGCTTAGTTACACTTGCGAGGTATGAGTAACCGTCATCATCCGCATTTTCGACCATATATACGATCGTATAATCCACCTGCGCCGGCTTCCATTTCGCATAAACCGTAGTATTCTTTTCAAGAGTCAGCGGGTTATCAGCAGGCTCTGTATAGTTGGAATCCATATACCAGCCGTCGAAGTCATATCCGGCGCGCGTCGCATTAGTGGACAGCGTAATGGTTGTTCCATATGGCTCCGTAACTGCCGCAATATAATTTCCACCCATCGTATCGTAAGTCAGGGTAAAGTCTTTGCGGGTATATTTCACCTCAAGTACAGTGCCGTTTTCGCTTACGACCTGCGAATCCGCACTTTCAAATTCAGCATATGGATATTCCTTGATCGTCGGCGCGATGAAACTATCCTTGACACCAAATCCATCTACTTCTTCGATCGCGGTATAACCGCTGTCGGTCAAGTTTTTCAGCATATATCGAATTTTATACTTGACCGTATATTCGACATATTTAACTTTTTTATGAACCACAACAGCTGCCGACGGATCTGTCTGTGCTGCAATCGCATCATCTAAATCCTGCGGCGTTATCACAACAGACTGCTGCTCCGGATAATAAATCTGCTTCGCAGTATCCGGCTGTGTTACTTCATCTACCTTTGTAGACGGAGGAGAAGCGATAGTAATCGGCAGCTCACCTTTCTCGAACTGCTCGATTGCAGCATCAAACTCATGTTCCTGCCCGCTTTTGTTGATGTAGTAGTAAGAAACCCGTGCTTCAAATACATGAACTTCTTCAAATTTCGCAACCGCAGTGATATTGTCCGTTACCTGCGTATCGGCATTTATCTGTGTTTCACCGTCAAACCAGCCGACAAACCGGCTTCCAGACTTGAATGGATTCTCCGGAAGCGCTCCCACAGTGCCGCCAGAAGAAACTACACGCTTTTCACCGTACGGTTTATCATCAACAACAAAGCTCACTACATAATCTGTGGTGAACTTAGCTGTCGCTGTAATATTGCTATTGACAACCGTTTCTGATGTGATCTGCGTTTCACCGTCAAACCAACCGGCGAATGTCTGAACATCCGTTCCTTCCGGATCTGCAGGCATCAGTTCTCCGATTGTGCTTCCATCTTCAACTTCAGCCGTTGCATAGGCAGTTGACGAACCTTCTTCAAGGAATGTCACCGTCCATAAAGCCACGTATTTCGCGGTCGCTGTAACATCAGAAGAAGGCGCGTATGCGCCGTCCACTTCCTGCTCGCCGACAAACCAACCTTTAAAGGTGTATCCAGCTCTTTCCGGCCCGCCGGGAATTCTGCTGTCTCCCAGCTCCGTATCCTTTGCCACCGTCGCCGTATCTACGACAGTACCATCTTCTAGCGCAAAGGTGACGGTCACATTTTCCGTTTCTCCGGCCCTTATAGGCTCATTTTCGGCCGGTGTCTCCCCGTCCGTCGTCCCAATCTCATTCGATGTGAAAACTTCCGTATCGCCCGCGGCGAACACCGTCATCGGGACGCTCTGGAAAATCATCATCACTGCCAGTAAAAGTGCAAGAACGCTGGACGGCAGTCTCTTCTTTCCGTATGTCATACAGTTCCCTCTCTTTCTCGCTTTTCCGTAATCGGAACCCCTTTAAGCGGGATAGTCTACTGATCCTATATCATTTCCAATCGACAAATACTCTGTTTCGCACAAATAGCGCCATATGAAAATGGCGCTGTTCCCCCGTTATGCGGCACACCTCACAGAGAGCTGCCATGTCCAGTTGAGGGATTCCTCATCGGCTGTGAAGCTGTAGCTCGGACCGTTTGCGCCGGGTACTTCTTCATAGCCGCTTCCCTTGTTGCACATCCACTGGTATGTGATGCCTGATGCGTCATCAAAACCGATAAGCTCACTAGTTAAAGTTACGGTATCGCCAGCCTTTGTATCTTCATTTCCGGTAGTTGCGATCGTGACGGATTTCTTCGCCTTCGCTTCCTCTTTCACCTTCATGGCCGGAAGACCAAGTTCATTCGAAGCCTTATCGTTTACTCCATCTTCCGCGAACTTCAGAACCACGCGGTATGTATGTCCGAGCTGAACCTCGTCCGCCGCGAATGTATATGTCGCGGAGCCTTCCGCCACCGTCACCCATTTCGACGTTGCCTTCGCCTGCCACTGAATGGTGTAGTCCGAGCGGTTCGCGCCGGAGATAGATGCCTGCAGCGTTACCGCATCTCCTTCATAAATGTCTCCGCTGCCCACACGTTCCACTTTGACAGATCCGGTAAACTGCTCTACCTTCTTCTCTTCCGTTTTCTCGTCTTTCTTTTCAGCATCTTCAGCCTTGCTCTCCGCGTTTTCCGCTGTGCTTTCGGCCGCTGCCTCATCCTTCTTTTCCTCAGCAGGCTTTTCGGCTTCGTTCCCGGACGCCTCGTCCTTGCTCTCCGCCGGTTCAGCATCCTGCTTTGACTCAGTTTCGGCCGGTGTCTCTGCCGCGCCTTCATCGGATGCATTTTCAGGAGCTGCTTCCTGCTTTTCTTCCGGAGCCGCCGTCTCCTGTTTCTCCTCGGAAGCCGCAGGCTGCGTTTCCTCGGCCTTTGTCTCAGCCGGTGCTTCTGCTGGCTTCTCCGCGGGAGTTTCCGCAGGCGCTGCCGGTGCAGCTTCAGGCTGTGCTGCAGGCGCCTCTGCAGGCTTCTCCTCCGGCTGTGCTGCCGACACTTCTGCAGGCTTTTCCTCCGGCTTCTCCGCCGGCGCTTCTGCAGGCGTCTCCTTCTGCGGCTCGGCCGCCTCGGCTTCAAGTACGACGGCCGCCTCCTTTGTCTCCTCTATATCTGTACTCTGAACGGTCTCCGCTGCACCAGTTCCATCATCAGCCATAAATACGGCCGGCGTGGAGATAATCAGAGTACCCGCTGCCAGAAGTGCCATCCATTTTTTCCAGTTTTTCCTCATAATGAACCCCTTTCTAATTTACAAACATTTTCCCTTGAAAATGCGAACCGGCGGCACTGGGCAATGCTGTCGGTTCTGTCTGCAGGCTGTCCTTTCCTTCCTGCGTACTTTTACTTTCAAATTTATTTATCTTCAAAGTGTCCCGGCCGTTTACCTGAAATGCCGTAACACAGAAAATCCGTTTCAAATAACCGCTTAAATTCGTTAAATTCTCATTTGTAACAATTAATTATAGCAATTTTCAATTATTTGAGCAACCATTTATGTGACCACCTTATGGTTAATATTGCAAATTTTGAACAGCGTTTCGAAATTATAAATACTGTGCTTTTATGTACTATATTTTACAATACCGCCGGTTACACATGCGGTGACGCAACGCCCTAAATCATAAAAAACGCGGAACAGGTTTTCCTGTCCCGCAAATTATTTCACTCAATAACAACCTCTCCGTCCGCGAGCTCTTCCGCAACGCTCTCGGCTCCGCTCTCCATCAGGTCCGCCGCGTCGCTTAAGTACGCCTCAACGACCGCCTGGCCCCAGGAAATGCTGCTCGAGATGTTGTAGTTATGAAGCTCTCTCGGATAGAAGTCGAAGTACACGTTCGAATAAACCGGAATGCACGGAACGACTTCCTGGAAGCGCTCCTCGAATGCCACCCATTTCTTCATGTAGGTCAGCATATCGCCCGGCTCGGTTCTCCGCATATCAACTGCGAGGTTGTAGAGCTCCTCGTCATTGATGTGCGTCGTATTCTTCGTGTCGGCCGCATTTTCGTCCGTGATCGGGCGGAATGTCTCCGACGGGTCGAACACGATGTCGAAGTTCGTCGCCAGATAGATCATGTCGCAGCTGCGTTCCTTCTGTCCGTAGAAGTAGCCGAGAAGCTCTTCCATCGGGATCTCCTCGACCGTAAGGCCGATGCCCGCTTTACCGAGATTCTCCGCAAATGCGGTATCCAGCATACCCGCGATCCTGTTGCCTTCCGGTACATAGAGCAGGAGGTCAAGAGCCGTGAGCTCACCGCCTATCTCCTTATAACGGATCGAATCATTTGCCGGGTCGAACTCATTGCCGTCCGCGTTAAGCGTCCAGCCTTCAGCCTCAAGATACGCGGCCGCATCTTCCGTATCTACGCTGTAGAGAGCGGCTTCATCAAGAGAAAGCTTCTCCCACTCGGCGATCTTGTCGTCGTATTCCTTCGCCGCAGCTTCGTCATTTACGTCCGCCGGCGCTTCAACCGGGTACGGCATAGCGCCGCTCAGCAGCTGGTACATCCACTGGCCGATTCCATAGTATCCGTCGACGCGGAGACCGTAGTTTCCGACGTACTCCGAAACAAGAGCGTCCTTATCGAGGCACATCGCCACAGCCTTCCGGACTGCCGCAGATGATACCTTCGGGCTTTCGCAGCAGAAGCTGAAATAGCTCATGCCGCTCCGCGTGTAGTTGCTCATCGCAAATGCATCGCCGTCAGATACAAGCTTCATCGCGTCCGTGACCGCATCCGCTGACATGCTCTTATTAAGAAGCGTGATACCGCCGTCCGCCAGCTCGTCGACCATCGTGTCATTTTCGACAGTCTTGAAGGTGAGCTTTTCGATCATCGGCACGATGCCGTCCGAATTGCCCTTGTAGTAATCGTTCTTTTCGAACTCCGCCGTTGTCCCGTCGAAGGACAGCAGCTTGTACGGTCCGCTCGTAACGGACGGGTGCGTCAGGAATCCCGTTTCCGGGTCCAGGATCGTCTCTCTTAAAAGATCCGGCGTGAACTTCGCCACCGCGGTTTCATCCGCGTTCGCGATATAGACGCCGTTTCCATCATCCCGCACCGCGCATCCCGGCGCGATCTCGCTGATCGGATAGGGGATGCAATCGAGCAGCGCCATTTCATAGAAGAACGGCAGATACTCGTGGCTGATCGTAATCGAGAGCATCGTATCGCTTAAAACTCTTACGCCTGAGAGGTACGGTACGCGATCGTTAATATAATCATCATATCCGAGGATATATTCCGCGTGCCTTGTCGTTCCGCCGATTTCCTTTACTTCCGGCGCCATCGTAAGGAGCATGGAAAATGCGTAGTCCCGCGCCGTAATCTGTGTACCGTCGGAGTACTTCAGGTCGTTGTAAATGGTAAATGTGTACGTCCTGTCGCCCGCGCCGTTCTGCGTCACCGTGATACCGCTGACAACCGAAGGATCGATAGAGAACATGCTTTCCGCACTTCTCCATTCGACCAGATTGTAACCGTGGATCAGGGTCCGGACATCCAGGTCGCTGGAGACGTCGCCCCACATTTCCGTGAAGAAATCGCCGTCCATCGGCGTCGTCGTCCCGACCGTCAGGTGGTCGTAGTCGATTACCGGCCTTG